>CAUJKI010000451.1 GCA_963205015.1 Pseudomonadota bacterium | reverse complement strand
GGCCCGGAGGCTCGCCAGTCGCCAGGTAGTTGCCACCCTGGTTGGCAAGAATCGCAACCTGCGTATCGAGCAGCGCCATATCGATGTGCTGGCCAATGCCCGTCTCGGCTCGATGGGCGATAGCGGCGCAAACGGCGATCGTCGAATACATGCCGGTCATGATGTCAACAATCGGAATACCGGCGCGCTGCGGACCACCTCCCGGCTTGCTATCGCGTTCGCCGGTCACGCTCATGAAGCCGCCCATGCCCTGGACCATGAAGTCATAGCCCGGCTTCTCGCGATAGGGACCGGTCTGGCCGAAACCGGTGATCGAGCAGTAGATGATCTTCGGGTTGACCTTCTTCAGGTCCTCGTATCCGAGGCCGTAACGCACGAGGTCGCCGGTCTTGTAGTTCTCGAGCACAACGTCAGCCGTCTTGGCAATCTCGCGCACGATCGCCTGGCCGGCGGGCTTCGACACGTCGATCGTGATCGACTTCTTGCCGCGGTTCGCCGACATGAAGTAGGCGGACTCTGTCGTCTCCTTGCCGCTCTCGTCCTTTACCCAAGGTGGGCCGAAAGCGCGGGAGTCGTCGCCCTTCCTGGGGCGCTCCACCTTGATCACGTCGGCGCCGAGATCGGCGAGGTTCTGTGCGCACCGCGGGCCGGCGAGGACGCGCGTGAGGTCCAGAACACGGATATGCGAGAGAGGCCCCGGCATCGGCGTTTCCTTGTGTGTTTCGGGAGCGATGATTGCCAAAAGTCTTAAGTGCGGGTTCCGGCGGGCGCAAGGGGCGCTCCTAAGCGGGCCGGGCTGCGCTGGCCATGTAGTTGACGTCGAGATCCTGGGAGAGTGACCAGGCATCACTCAGGGGATTGTAGACGAGGCCCTCGCGCACAGACAGGACGAGACCGGCAGCCTCGGCATGGCGGGCAAGCTCGTCAGGCGTGACGAAGCGCTCCCACTGATGCGTGCCGACCGGCAGCCAGCGCAGGATGTACTCGGCGCCGACGATGGCCAGCGCATAGGCCTTCAGTGTCCGGTTGATGGTGGAGAGGATCATCAGACCGCCGGGGCGGACGAGTCTGGCGCAGGTTGCGAGGAAGGCCGGCACATCGGGTACGTGCTCGACAACCTCGAGGCAGAGCACGCAGTCGAACGTCCGGCCTTCGGCGACGAGGTCTTCCACCAGCGCCGAACGATAGTCGATCGCGAGGCCCTGGCCTTCGGCGTGGCGGCCCGCGGCCTCGATGTTTTCGACCGCCGGGTCAATGCCGGTCACGGCGGCGCCAAGTCTTGCGACGGGCTCGCTGACAAGCCCGCCACCACAGCCGATGTCGAGGACGCTCAGGCCCGTGAAGGGTCTCAGACCGCCGCTTGCCTGCGGAAAATGCCGCACAATCTCCTGCCGCACGAAGGCGAGCCGCGCAGGCCCAAGCTTGTGGAGAGGGCGGAACTTACCGTTCGGGTCCCACCACTCCGCAGCAAGGGCGGCGAAGCGCTTGACCTCGGCATCGTCGAGCGTTGCCGTCTCGGGTCGGACCGCGGCCATTGCCCGTCCTCTCCGACGATCAGGTGTTCATGCTCTGGAAGAATTCGCCGTTGGTCTTGGTCGACTTCAGCTTGTCGATCAAAAACTCGATCGCATCCATCGTGCCCATGGGATTGAGAATGCGGCGGAGCACATAGACCTTCTTGAGCTGGTCGCGTGGCACAAGCAGCTCTTCCTTGCGCGTGCCCGAGCGGGCGACGTCGATCGCCGGGAAGACGCGCTTGTCCGAGACTTTGCGGTCCAGGATGATTTCCGAGTTACCGGTACCCTTGAACTCTTCAAAGATGACCTCGTCCATGCGGCTGCCGGTTTCGATCAGCGCAGTCGAGATGATGGTGAGCGAGCCGCCTTCCTCGATATTGCGGGCTGCGCCGAAGAAGCGCTTCGGACGCTGGAGCGCGTTCGAGTCGACGCCACCGGTCAGCACTTTGCCCGAGGAAGGGACGACGGTGTTGTAGGCGCGGCCAAGGCGTGTGATCGAGTCGAGGAGGATCACCACGTCGCGCTTGTGCTCGACGAGGCGCTTCGCCTTCTCGATGACCATCTCCGACACCTGGACGTGGCGGGACGGCGGTTCGTCGAAGGTCGAGGAAATGACCTCACCGTTCACCGAGCGCTGCATGTCGGTGACTTCTTCCGGACGTTCGTCGATCAGCAGGACGATCAGGTAGCACTCGGGGTGATTGGTCGAGATCGACCGGGCGATGTTCTGGAGGACAACCGTCTTACCGGTGCGGGGCGGCGCCACGATGAGCGCGCGCTGGCCCTTGCCGATGGGCGCCACGATATCGATGACGCGCGCCGAGTAATCCTTGATGGTCGGATCCTCGATTTCCATCTTCAGCCAGGACGTCGGATAGAGCGGCGTCAGGTTGTCGAAGTGGACCTTATGCTTGGTCGCCTCGGGATCCTCAAAATTGATCCGGTTGACCTTGAGGAGCGCGAAGTAGCGCTCGCCTTCCTTGGTATTGGGACCGCGGATCTGGCCCTCGACGGTATCGCCGGTGCGCAGAGCGAAGCGGCGGATCTGCGAGGGCGAAACATAGATGTCGTCCGGACCGGCGAGGTAGTTGGCGTCCGGCGAACGCAGGAAGCCGAAGCCGTCCTGCAGAACTTCGACGACGCCGGTACCGACGATCTCGATGTCCTGAGAGGCGAGCTGCTTCAGCGTCGCGAACATGAGCTCCTGCTTGCGCATGGTGCTGGCGTTCTCCACGCCGGCCTCCTCTGCGAAGCTCAAGAGCTCAGTCGCCGACTTCGCCTTGAGGTCCTGGAGCTTTACTTCTTTCTTGATGACGTCTTGCATGAGAAACTCATTGGGAGGGAGGGTGCGAGGAGCTGCCGAGGAACGGGAGCGCCGGTTCGCGATGTGCGGAAAGGAACCCTTTGTCGGCGGTGCCGCGCCAGGGGTCCGATGCGATCTGGAATGTTCGGGCTCGTCGGCTGGTGGCTCAGCGATTTCACGCCGACACAGCGACTCGATCTGATAGACGCAACTTTAGCTCAGAGGTTCCCCCGGAGTCAAAGGGGCAGGGTGTCGCGATGCTCAAATTTTCGTTTCTGCCCACTACTTTGGCAAAAGATGAACGAAAGAGCACCAGTGCCTAGAACGGTTTGACGATCACGAGCACCACAATTCCGATCATCAGCAGGGCAGGTACCTCGTTGAGGAGGCGCCAGCGGCGCGCCGGGACCTGATTTGCGTCCTCCGCGAACCGTCGGAGCGCCGCCGAGAGATATCCATGGAAACCTGACAGCAGGATGACGAGGGCCAGCTTGGCATGGAACCAGCCGGCCATCAGATAGCCGCCCCGCCAAGCGAGCCAGAGCCCCAGCACCCAGGCAAGACCCATGGCCGGGTTGATGATGACCCGGAGGAGGCGGCGCTCCATGACCTTTAGGGTCTCGGAAAGCTCGGAGCCCGGCTTCGCATCGCAGTGATAGACGAAAAGACGCGGCAGATAGAGCATCCCCGCCATCCAGGAGATGATCGCGACGACGTGCACGGCCTTGATCCACATATAGGCCGCATCGCCGAGCAGGAGGATGAGGGCTGCGATCCCGAGCACGGTCAGCCCGATGGCTACGGCAGCCCTGACGGCCGGATTCTCGCCGTTCATGCCCGGCTTCCCTGGCGGACCCAGCGCACGAGATCGGCCACATGCTCGGGCGGGGTCTCCGGCACGATCCCGTGCCCGAGATTGAATATGAAGGGTTTGCCTTCCATGAGCTCGAGGATCTCGCCGACGCGGGCTTCGAGGGGTTCGCCGCCGGCGACCAGCAGGAGCGGGTCGAGATTGCCCTGAACGACGACTTTCTCGCCCTCGAAGGCCTCCGCCATCATGTAGGGCGGCGTCGCGGTATCGCAACCGATGCCGTCCACGCCGGTCTCGGCGACATACCAGAGGGCCGAGCCTTGCGCGCCTCGGGGAAAGCCGATGACGGGCACCCCCTTGTGGCGTTCGTGGATAGCTTCGACAATGCGCTGGGTCGGCGCGATGACCCACTTCTCGAACTGGTCATCGGGCAGGCTGCCCGCCCAGGTATCGAAAATCTGCAACACGTCGGCACCGGCCCGCACTTGCCCCGAGAGATACTCGATCGAGGTCTCGACCAGCAGATCGATAAGCTTCTGGAAGCCTTCCGGATCGCGATAGGCGAAAAGGCGCGCCGCGGCCTGATCCTTCGATCCCCGCCCCTCGATCATGTAGGTCGCGACCGTCCATGGTGCCCCGCAGAACCCGATCAATGCCGTCTCGTCCGGCAGGTCCTGGCGCAGGCGCTGGACCGTCTCGAAGACACGCTCGAACTTGGGTCGAGTCGCCGCCGGTGACAAGCAGGCGAAATCCTTCGCGCTGCGGATCGGATCGAGCAGCGGCCCTTCGCCTTCGGCGAAGCGCACCGACTGGCCCATGGCGTCAGGCACGAGCAGGATGTCCGCGAAGAGGATGGCTGCATCGAAGCCATAGCGCCGGATCGGCTGCAGCGTCACCTCGGCAGCGAGCGCCGGCGTGTAGCAGAGATCGAGAAAGCCACCGGCCTTGGCTCGCGTCTCGCGGTACTCTGGCAGATAGCGTCCTGCCTGCCGCATGAGCCAGATCGGCGGCGGATCGAGAGCCTTTCGTGATCGGGATCAATCATCATTCTCCTCC
>CAUJKI010000450.1 GCA_963205015.1 Pseudomonadota bacterium | reverse complement strand
CCGTGACCTCGACGGCCACTTCCGCAAGGCGCCGCGCCGTTTCAGGCTTGTAGAGGGACCAGGCGAGAGCGGTCACGGCCTCATCGATGCGCGGCTGGCCCTCGCGCGCGATCTCGGACGCGTACGCGGCCATGGCGGCGCGGGCGCGCCTGACAAGCTCGGGCACGGGATCGGCGCCCACGGTCTCGGCGGGCTTGCGGGCGGGCGTATCCTGCATGGGGGTCCTCGCGGGCTAGCGCTGGTCTCTTTTCACTTATACCACGATCAATTGACAGACTGAGCACCGGCATGTCAAACCGCGAGACGAAACGTCCTGTTCTGTGAGACACCGACATGCGTGCTGCGCCCTTGGCGACGCCGCGAATGTCGGCCTACATAATTGACCGGCGCGTAGAGAAAGGGAGAAGCGGCCATGACCAAGATGACGACCGAGGAGGCCTTCGTGAAAGTGCTCCAGATGCACGGCATCGAGCACGCTTTCGGCATCATCGGATCGGCCTTCATGCCGATATCGGATCTCTTCCCCAAGGCCGGGATCACCTTCTGGGACGTCGCCAATGAGATGAATGGCGGCTTCATGTGCGACGGCTACACGCGCGCAACCGGCAAGATCGCCATGTGCATCGCGCAGAACGGCCCGGGCATCACCAACTTCGTCACGCCCGTCAAGACCGCCTACTGGAACCACACGCCCATGCTGCTGGTAACCCCGCAGGCGGCGAATAAGACGATCGGCCAGGGCGGTTTCCAGGAAGTCGAGCAGATGGCGCTGTTCCGCGACATGGTCTGCTACCAGGAGGAAGTGCGCGACCCCTCGCGCATCGCCGAGGTGCTGAATCGGGTGATCCTGAAGGCTAAGCGCCTGTCGGCGCCGGCGCAGATCAACGTGCCGCGCGACTACTGGACCCAGGTCGTCGACATCGCGCTCCCCGCGATCGTCGAGTTCGAGCGCCCCGCCGGCGGCGCCGAGGCGATCGCCGAAGCCGCAAAGCTGCTGTCGGAAGCGAAGTTCCCTGTCATCCTGTCGGGCGCCGGTGTCGTCATTGGAAATGCGATCCCCGATTGCGTTGCGCTCGCGGAAAAGCTCGATGCGCCTGTATGCAGCGGCTACCAGCACAATGATAGCTTCCCCGGCAGCCATCCGCTGGCCACCGGCCCGCTCGGCTACAACGGCTCGAAGGCGGCCATGGAGCTGATCGCCAAGGCCGATGTCGTCCTCGCCCTCGGCACGCGCCTGAACCCGTTCTCGACGTTGCCCGGCTACGGTATCGACTACTGGCCGAAGCAGGCCAAGATCATCCAGGTCGACATCAACCCGGACCGCATCGGCCTCACCAAGCCGGTCGCCGTCGGCATCATCGGCGATGCCAAGCAGGTCGCGCGCCAGATCCTCGCCAAGCTCTCCCCGAGCGCCGGAAACGCCGGCCGCGATGCGCGCAAAGCCCTCATCCATCAGACCAAGTCGGCGTGGCAGCAGGCGCTCTCGGGCATGGATCACGAGGACGACGATCCCGGCACGACGTGGAACGAGCGCGCCCGCAAGCGCGATCCGAACCGCCTTGCCCCGCGTCAGGCGTGGCGCGCCATCCAGGCAGGCCTGCCGAAGGACGCCATCATCTCGAGCGACATCGGTAACAACTGCGCCATCGGCAACGCCTACCCAACCTTCGAGAAGGGACGGAAGTATCTCGCCCCCGGTCTGTTCGGCCCGTGCGGCTACGGCTTCCCGGCGATCATCGGCGCCAAGATCGGCTGCCCGGATACGCCCGTCGTCGGCTTTGCCGGTGACGGCGCATTCGGCATCTCGATGAGCGAGATGGGCTCGATCGGGCGCAAGGAATATCCCGGCATCACCATGGTCGTGTTCCGCAACTACCAGTGGGGTGCGGAGAAGCGCAACACGACGCTCTGGTACGATGACAACTTCGTCGGCACGGAACTGCATCCGGAGCTGAGCTACGCCAAGGTCGCCGAAGGCTGCGGCCTCAAGGGCGTTGTCGCGCGTACGCAGGCCGAGCTGACAGCCGCAATCGCAGAGTCCTGCGAGGCGCAGAAGAAGGGCGTCACGACCTTCATCGAAGTGATCCTCAATCAGGAGCTCGGCGAGCCCTTCCGCCGCGATGCGATGAAGAAGCCGGTCGTGGTCGCCGGCATCAGCCGCGAGGACTTCCGGCCGCAGAAGGTGGATTGAGGATTTTTTTCCGCGATCGCCAGCCCCCTCGGCTGGCGGCACCGCGGTTTCCACTTACACGGTTGCGCCTCTCTGGCGCGGCCTTCGGCCCGGCAGTCGCGCGTAGCGCTGTGACGCACTCTACGTTTTAGGCTTGCGATCGCCTGCCTGGAGATGGCGACCGCTGTCGAGCAACTCCGCCGTATACTCCTCGTACGTGACGCCCGCAGCTTCCGCGCGCCTCAGGCGGAACATCATGATGCTGTAGGGCGGGTTCTTCCAGGCCTCACGGTGCGCCTTGCGCCAGCGATAGGCGACGAAGAGATCGTTGACCGGCGGATCGAGCGGCGGACCGCCGTTGTGGCCGATGGTGGCCAAGCCCGGCGGCAACCCCCAGGAAATGATCTCCGACGGCGGGCGCCTGAGCCCTGCAACGAAGGGCGGGCGTGGCCCTTTTCCCCAGCCTCGGTCGTAACGATCGCCCATGTGCCGCGTCCGGCGTCTTTGATTCCAATATTGCTGCTGAAGAAACGGAACCACGTGCCCCAATCGGAGGCGAGCCCGAAGTCCAGGCGGCTTGCCCAAGTTTCAGGCACGCGGTTTCCGCTCATGCCGGCGGCCTTCAGACGCCGTTAAGCTCCTCGAATTACAATCTATGATTGTATTATATTGGTTTCACCATCATATGGGGTGTGGATGTCGGCCCTCGAGTTTCCCGCCCTGTTCGTCCGTTCACGCTCAAGTGGCCCCCTCGGAGCGCGGGTCCGATACCGGTCCCTGATCGCGCGCCGCGCGATCAGATTGAGGCGCCCCCGGCGGCTCCGCCTCAACTTGAGCGTGCTGACGACGAGTGGTGCCCTCACGGCCACGCTTGCCGGGCTGACCCTTTATGGCGCCACGCTCGATGTCCGCTCGCCCCCGCGGCAGCGCGCGGTGGTGGCCTTGCGCCTGCCGAGTGGATGGCGGGTAAAGGCCCGCGTCCGCTGGCGGCTTGGCCGGCGGTGCGGTGTCACGTTCCTCACACCGGTAGCCGACTTCGCACGTCTCCTGCGCGAGAGCCGCACGGCGGGTCAGGGACCACGTGGCCCGCGACGCAGGCCCAAGATGGCCGCACCACGGTTCGAAAGGATCGACTGGCGGCGCCGCTCGCAAAGGACGATCGCGAGAATCCAACGCATGAGCCGGCAACTTCTCCGCTGGTGCCGGACTTTGTAATTGCCTCACACCAGCGCCGCCTTACTTTCCTCGCGATATCCTGATGGTGCACTTGGTGCGGGGTGCACGCGACGTCTTGCGCGTCGCTGCGCCGGGCATCCTGTGTATCCTGTCAGAAGCAACGCGCGAGAGCGCGGAGAGAAGGAGATCGGTAGCGATGAGGCGCCTTCGGCTGCCGATGAGCATTGGCCAGCTCGTGCTGGCGGTTACAATCCTGGCGACGACATGGAGCGCCAGCTCGGTCGCGCAGATGGCGATCTACCGCTTCGACAAGGAGTACACCGCCATCAGCTTCTCCTGGTCGCACCTCGGGCTTTCCCGCCAGTCAGCACGGCTCACGAGCATCGACGGGCGCGTCCATTTCGATCCAATGACGCCGGAGCTGAGTACGATCGACGTCACCATGAAGGCAGCGAGCATATGGACGGGCGTCCCCGAG
>CAUJKI010000449.1 GCA_963205015.1 Pseudomonadota bacterium | reverse complement strand
GGTGTGCAGCAGGCGAAGAAGTCCGACCGCATCACCTTCACCGCCATCGGCGGCTGGCCCGGCACCTGGGTTGCCGCCGAGGGAAGGTTCATGGAAGGCGAGACGGAGAAGCGGGCGGCCATCTTCATCGGCCCGGAGTTCGGCACCGTGAGCCGCGCCGACCTGACCGCGGCCGCGCGCGAGGCGCTGGACGCGCGTTTCGACGCGCTGATCGCCTGCGGTTTCAACTTCGAAGCCCATACCTCCGAACTCAACAAGCTCGGGCCGTTGCCGATCCTGAAGGCGAAGATGAATCCCGAGCTGCACATGTCCGACGAGCTCAAGAACACCGGTGCGGGCAATCTCTTCGTCGTCTTCGGCGAGCCGGACATCAAATGGAACTTCGACAAAGATGGCGAGATCGTC
Organism: Pseudomonadota bacterium; assembly: GCA_963205015.1. Taxonomy (GTDB): domain Bacteria; phylum Pseudomonadota; class Alphaproteobacteria; order Rhizobiales; family Hyphomicrobiaceae. The sequence continues at coordinate 2,811 of CAUJKI010000449.1, read as the reverse complement.
GTCGAAGTCCTGGGCGTCGATGTGTTCGATCCCCGGACTGGCGAAGTCCGCGCCAGCGGCAAGGAAGACATTGCCGCATGGTTCATCGACACCGACTACAACGAAGAGAGCTTCTTCGTCCGTCATGCTTATTTCATGGGCGCGAATGATCCGTACAAGTCTCTCAAGACGGCCTTGAAGGCGGAGATCGACGAGGAGGCCTGGGCCACGCTCTACCGCGACAAATCCCGTCCATTCCCTCGTCCCGACACCGGCCGCTTCGCCGTGAAGGTCATCAATCACTTCGGCGACGAGGTGATGAAGGTGTTTGCGGTGTAGCCCTCGTGTCCGTTCCCTTCGACCTCACCTGCTGGTATCTCAACGCTCGCCGGATCGCGGAGATCACGAGCGTCACTCCCATTGCTGCGCCCGGTGCGGCCGATCCACATACCGCGCGAACCGCGCAGCTCATTCAGCTGAAGAATGCCGCTGTCGCTTGGATGAAGGCGAATGGCGCGCTCCCTCTGGAAGTCTTGCTGGCGAAGGGGACGCTCGTGCCGGGCGCCATGTTCACGCACCATTCCACCTTTTCCTTCTCCGGCCTCTCGAAGTTCGCGGAGGCTCAGCTAAAGAAAAGGCCCGTCAAACGCCTGGCGACTGCGTATAGCAAGCTGGACGAGTGGCAGCAGGGTGGCAGAGTGGAATTCGAGTTTCACGACGAGCATCTGGTTTCGGGCTCTTCGTGGCACGAACTGGCGGGTCAGCGGCGAAAGTTCGTTCTCGGCCTTGTCACCGACATTCAGGGTGGCACGATCAAGTGCGTACCTTACGTCATCGCCAATATCGTGAATCCTCATTCCGGTATGCCAGCGGACGGTGGCCCCTGGTACAACCATCTTGAAGTGCACGTCCCCCAGCTTGGTGCATTCGAGAAGGCTCAGCGCATTCAGGAGCGCTTGACCAAGGCTTCGCTGAACCTGCTCAAGGCGGTACCGGAAAAGGACATCAAGACCGCATTCGCCGCGCTTATCAATGAACCTGTTGTCCCCAAGGATTGGGGTGGCGAAGCATCGGATCTGTTTTCGAGCAGGGTCGTTCTTGACGGGCAACAAGTATCAACAGCGTTCCTTCTGAAGGGGCCAGCGAAGTTTCATCCCATGACCCCCGCCGACCTCGGCAAGAATGGCGACCAGATCGGGCGCCTGTTCGATGAGCCCGCGGATCTTCTCGTTCTCCAGCATTGCCATGAAGTGACTCCAGCCGTCCGAAAGCAGATGCGGGCCTACGCACAACAGATGGGGAATCCGCGCCGCTTCTGCATCATCGACGGCTACGACACGCTCCGTATCCTGAAGGCCTATGAGAAATGCGGATTCCGGGTCGATGAAGCAGCACAGGGCGCGGCATTATGAGATTCTGCATCGCCGACAGTTTCCAGTTCGCGCTGGGCCGCCTCTCGGCCCAGGAGCAGAAGGCGGTAAAGGAAACCGTCTTCGATCTGCAGATGAACCCGGCCGCGCCGGGCTTGCAGTTCCACCGGATCAGCAAATCGAAAGACCCGAATTTCTGGTCGATGCGCGTGAATGGCGACGTTCGCCTGATCGTCCACAAGACCAGGGACAGCTTCCTCATTTGCTACGTCGATCACCACAACGATGCCTACGCCTGGGCGGAGCGCCGCCGCATCGAAGCGCATCCGGCGACGGGCGCGGCGCAGATCGTCGAGGTGCGCGAGCGCGTCCAGGAAATCATCATCCGCAAGCCCGTGGAGGTGGTGGAGCCGGTCAGGAAGGACCGCTCTGTTCAACGGCTGCTGTTTCCCGACATCACGGACGAGGAGCTGCTGTCTTACGGCGTGCCGATGGACTGGATCGCGGACGCCAAAGCCGCGACCGAGGACACCCTCTTTGATATCGCCGAGCACCTGCCACGCGAGGCGGCGGAGGCATTGCTCGATCTGGCCGTCGGCGCGAAACCGCAGATGGCGTTCCTTGCGAGCGAGTCTGCCGGCCCCTTCGAACATCCCGACGCGCAGCGCCGCTTCCGCGTCATGGAGGATGTCGAGGAACTCAAGCGTGCGCTCGAATACCCGTGGGATCAGTGGACGGTGTTCCTGCATCCCTCACAGCGGCAAGTGGTGGAACAGTCCTTCAGCGGCCCGGCGCGGGTGTCCGGGTCGGCGGGCACGGGCAAGACCGTCGTGGCCCTGCATCGTGCCGCGAACATCCTGAGGCAGAAACCGCAGGCGCGGCTGTTGCTGACGACATTCTCCCTGCCGCTCGCCAATGCGCTCGAAGGCAAACTGCGCATCCTCACGGGCGAGGACAAGAGCATCGTCCCGCGCGTCACGGTTCTGCCGTTCAAGGGCGTCGCACAGGAACTCTTCACGCTGGCCTTCGGCCATCATCCGCGGGCCGCAACCGATGAGCAGATTCGCAGTGCGCTCAAGACGGCTGCGGCGGAAGCCTCGCTGACCGGCTTCACGCCGCGCTTCCTCGTCTCGGAATGGCTCAATGTGGTCGATGCGTGGCAACTGGCCAGCCTTGACGCCTATCAGCAGGTGCCGCGCCTCGGGCGCAAGGCCCGCCTCGGCGTCAAGCAGCGCGAGCGGCTCTGGCCCGTGTTTGTGCGCGCGCGGCAGATCATCGAGACGCAAGGCTTCCTGACCTGGCCCTCCATCTTCGGGAAGGTGACAGCGCATTTCAGCCAGCGGGACAACAAGCCCTTCACGCATGCCGTGATCGATGAGGCGCAGGACCTGGGCGTGCCGGAACTGCGGATGCTCGCAGCCATCGTGCCAGCCGGCCCGGACGCGCTCTTCTTCGCAGGAGA
>CAUJKI010000448.1 GCA_963205015.1 Pseudomonadota bacterium | reverse complement strand
ATGCGGCATCTGCCGCTGTTCGCAGAGGTCGATCCGGCGCACACCGATGCATTGCTGCGTGCGTCCTTCCTTCAGCGCTTTCCTGCCGCGGTTGATCTCGCGCGCGAGGGCGATCCGGCGGATTTCCTGCATGTCGTCGTGGATGGCCAGGTGGAGGTGTATTCCGCCTACCGGGAGCGGGAGACGACTGTATCGGTGCTCGGGCCAGGCCACAGCTTCATCGTCGCCGCGGTGATCCTCGACAGGGTCTATCTCAAATCCGCGCGTACGCTGTCGCCGGCGCGCGTTTTGCTCATTCCGGCCGCTGCGGTGCGCCGGACCTTTGCCGTCGACGCCGCGTTCGCGCGCGCGCTCGCGCAAGAACTTGCCGTCGCCTACCGCGGCATCGTCAAGGAGCTGAAGAACCAGAAGCTGCGGTCAGGCCTTGAACGGCTCGCGAACTGGCTTCTCGTCCACGATGCAGAGACGGGCTCGAAAGGACAGTTCCCTCTGCCGTTCGAGAAGAAGGTGCTGGCCTCCCGTCTCGGCATGGCGCCGGAGGTTCTGTCGCGATCGTTCGCGTCGCTCGTGCCGTACAAGGTGACCGTGCGCGGGCCGATCGTCGAGATCAGGGACATCGAGGCTCTGCGCAAGCTGGCCAAGCCAGCCGCGACGATCGACGATCCGAGCACCTGAGCACCTGAGCACGATAGCTTAGAGCTTGCGGTTCTGTGCGTCCCAGTTGCGCTCGAGATTAGCGATGAGAGCCGGACTGAAGTGACAGTACGCCTGTTCGCGGGCATAGAGCGAGACATAACGCCGGAAAATGTCGATTGGCTCCTGTCCGACGCGCAAGCCGCGGCGATTGCCGATCGCGCCGACGGCACCCGCGCTGGTGAGGCCGGCGACGACGCGCGCGACACTCGCAGCCATGTTCTCGGGCGCAACGATCTCGTCGCAGATGAGGCGTCCCTCGGGCGAGTCGCAGGGGAGTCGGCGCTCGTACTGAATGGCCTGGCGCGCAATGCGATCACCCACGAAACGCGGCAGCCGCAGATTAGCCAAGCCGGGGATGATCCCTTCCTTGCGCGCCGGCAGCGTCATGAAGGCATCGGCGGCAGCGATGACGTAGTCCATGGCGAGCAGGATCTGGCAATGACCGCCGATAGCGAACGTATCGACGGCGGCGATCCACGGCTTCTCGATGCCGAAGCCATTGACGTCGTCGGGGAGCGCATTCGGCCGCGCCACGCCGCGGAAGATCTTGTGCACGTACCCGAGCTCGCGGCGCGGAAACCAGAGATAGGGAATGGCACCGCGATAGAGGTGCGTGAGGTTGATGCCGGCGCCGAAGATGGGGCGGTCCCGGTACTTCGGATGCTCGACCGAACCACCACGCATGACGATGATGTCGCTCTCCGGGTCGAGCGTGGCGACGTCCGCCGCGATCTCCATGGCATCGAGCGTCGTGTCGTCTTCGGCGTTGAGAAAGCGCGCGTTGGCTGCAATGAGATGGATGGCGCGGCCGTGTCGCTCGAGGCGCACGGCTCCGAGATCGAGCGTACCATCGACCGCCAGGCGCGCCGCGGGCTCGGCGCTGTCTGCGCGCGGCAGCAGCATGGCGTGACAGAGATGCAGGCCGGTGCGCTCGTCGGCAAGAACACGAGACGTGAACAACCCCTGATCGATTTCGACGCCGTCCTTGTCGCGCTGATCGAGCGACGCCTCGGCGGCAACGTCATGCCGCAAGGGAACGAGGCCCGGAACCGCCTCCGCGGCGAGATAGACGAGCTCTTCGAGGCGGACGAAGCGCGTGCAGTCGGTGGTCAGCTCGTCGTAGAGAGCGCGCGCGTGCGCCGCGAGAAAACGGTCGCGTGCACCGCGGCCTGCCGAAAGAATGGCCTCGGCTGCCGCACGCTCGGCAGCGTTGCGCACAGGCTTCTTCGGTAGGGCCGCGAGCAGGCGCGCGCCGGCCGTCCAATAAGCGCCATAGATACGGCGGTCCGAGGTAAGGTCCGACGTGCGGAAAGGTGCCGCCACCGTCCAGTCCGCAATCGCCTGCGACGGCAAGCCCGCGGAGCCAAGGAGTTCGCCTGCGCTCGGCCTGTTCATGCTCAACCCTTCGGACGCTTGTCGATGACGCGCCGCGCCTTGCCTTGCGAGCGCTCGATTCCCCCCGGCGGCACGGCCCGCACGGCGCTCGTCACGCCGATGAGGGCCTTGATCATATGTTCTGCTTGCCGCGCCAAAGCATACTCGGTATGCGGCGCGGCCGGCGTCCGCGTCTCCACGAGAACTTCGAGCTCATCGAGCTGCCCGGGGCGCGAGACCTCGAGCATGTAGTGAGGTGCGAATTCGGGAATGCCCGCCAAGACGGCCTCGATCTGCGAGGGAAAGACGTTCACGCCACGAATGATGAGCATGTCGTCGCTACGGCCCTTGATGCGCTCGATGCGGCGCATGGCACGGCCGGTGCCGGGCAGCAGGCGCGTCAGGTCACGCGTGCGGTAGCGGATGATCGGCATGGCCTCCTTGGTGAGCGACGTGAAGACGAGCTCGCCCTCCTCCCCGTCAGGAAGCGGCTTGCCTGTATCGGGATCGATGATCTCAGGCAGAAAATGATCTTCCCAGATCGTCAGGCCGTCCTTGTTCGCCGCATACTCCTGGCCGACACCGGGTCCTATTACCTCGGAGAGCCCATAAATGTTGACGGCATCGAGCCCCATGCGCCGTTCGATCTCGCCGCGCATGCCTTCGGTCCAGGGCTCCGCGCCGCAGATCGCGATACGCAAGCTGGTCGCGCGCGCGTCGATCCCTCGCCGATCGAACTCGTCGGCGATGGCGAGCAAGTAGGACGGCGTCACGGCAATGATGTCGGGCTTGAAGTCAACGATGAGCTGCACCTGACGCTCGGTGAAACCACCGCCGACGGGAATGACGGTGCAGCCGAGCTGCTCGGCGCCGTAGTGCAGGCCAAGGCCGCCGGTGAAAAGACCGTAGCCATAGGCGACGTGGATCTTGTCGCCCGGCTTGCCGCCGGCAGCTCGGATCGAGCGCGCAATAAGCCGGGCCCATGTCTCGACATCGCCTTGGGTATAGCCGACGACGGTCGGCTGGCCCGTCGTACCACTCGATGCATGGACGCGGGCGATCCGCTCCATGGGCACAGCGAACATACCGAACGGATAGTTCCGGCGCAGGTCTTCCTTGGTCGTGAGTGGGAACTTCGAAAGATCGGCGAGTGATTTCAGGTCATTCGGGCGAACGCCGGCGGCATCGAACTTGCGGCGATAATGGGGAATACGCTCGTACGTGCGTGAAAGCGTGTCCTTCAGCCGGTCGAGCTGCAGAGCGCGCAGTTCGTCCATACTGGCCGTTTCTGCGGAGTCGAATGAATGGGCTTCGGCGCGCGGCAACATCGCATCGTCTCCCTTGATAGAAGGCGATTGGCCTGTTCTCGATGCCGTAATGAGAAGCCGGATAACTCGGCCCAGGCGGCAAGGTCGGCCTGCCGAAAGTTATCCGAAACGCCGAAACGAGGCGATAGCAATCGGGCAGACGCAATTACGAGGGCCACGATGCGATGGCCATCTCCGCAACATCGAGCAGTTGCTCGCGGGTTGCACCGCCGGCGGCCTGCACGGACATGCCCTGAAGCAGTGTCGCCACGAAGCGCGCAAGAGCCGCGGGATTGCTGGAGGCCGACAGATCGCCCTCGGCCTTGGCGCGCTCGAAGCGTGCCCTGAGCTCGTCCTCGCCCGTGCAGCGCAGCGCGGAGAGTTCATTCTTGATGGATTGCGCCGCCTCGCTGCATGAGAGCGCCCCCTGCACAGACAGGCACCCGGCCGGATGACATGGATCGGTCAGGCTCTCGGCCGCCCGGCGCAGCAGTCGCTCGACAACGGCACGCGCCGTAGGGGCTGCAAGCGCCGCGCGATATTCGGCGGCAGGCCCCGTCTCCACGTAACGTTCGAGGGCACGGTGAAAAAGCTCCTCCTTGTTGCCGAAGGCGGCATAGAGGCTCGGTCTGCTTATGCCCATGGCGTCCGTGAGGTCCGTCAGAGAGGCGCCTTCGAAGCCGCGCTCCCAGAAAACGATCATGGCCTTGTCCAACGCCTCCTCGGCATCGAACTCTCTCGGACGGCCCTTCACCACGGCACCTTCTCCTTCACATCTCTGCGAGCGTCATCGCATTTCCGTACTTGTCGGTATAAATAGTCGTTGACAGCGCACTTGTCACCTATTACCTACCGACCAGTACAGAATATCCAACAGGCGCCGCAAGAGGCCGGTCTCCCCACGCGGAGGCAGACCGCGGTAAGGCCCGTCATGACACGGCAGGTAATTGAGCTGCTGCCGACGGGGGCCGATCGTTCCGGGGCGTCGGGAACA
>CAUJKI010000447.1 GCA_963205015.1 Pseudomonadota bacterium | reverse complement strand
TGACCGCTTTCGGGTGCGCTGCCACTGGTCGGCGCCGGCATTTCCCGCGCGGGCAAAGCAGCCACGACGATGTCCTCGCGCCTTTCCTGCGACGGTAGGATCGATGAGCGGCTCATGTTGGCTCCAAGGCCCTGAAAAATGGGATGCAATACAGGCGGGGATGGTCCGTACGGCTGGCTGACCGTTATGCGATCGTAAGTTTCGAGATTTGCTTTAGCGTTAATTGTCAGGCGTTTTGGGGAGGAATGGCGTCGAATATGCCATCACGAATACAATCAAAGATTGCGTTATGAATAAGTGCTATCTTCGCGTGTGGATGATTGGCTTTTAGTGCAAGAAACCTGAACGCAATCAACGAGGTATTCTCTCGTTGCAGGCACCGGGAGAAATGTTGCAGAAAAGCCGCGATTTCTGAGGTTCGGTTATTTCAAAGGAATGACGAAGGTTCTTTGCGGCGGAATCAACCTATCGTTGTTCAGAAGAGATTCGGCATTGTCGCCATGTCCGTGCGGCTGGATCTCATCCGCGTTCCATCAAATCACCAAGCATCATCGCCGTGCCGGGGCTGGCACGCGACAAGCGTGGTGTGGAGCGTCGCGACATGCCGAAGGCAAGGTGGGGCTGAGAGATCCGATGTCGAACCGGAGCCGCTTCGGCGCGGCGGCGCAGGACGAGCGTGTGGGGTTGTTCGCTCTCGATCATTTCTCCGGGCCGCTGCACGAGCAGGTGCGCGGGCTCATCCTGAGCCGGATCGAGCGCGGTGACTGGCCAGCCGGAGCGCCGATCCCGCCGGAGGTGCAGCTCGCGAGCACGTTCGGGGTCAGCATCGGTACGGTGCGCAAGGCGCTGGATCAGCTCGCGCGCGACCGTATTCTGGTACGCGAGCGCGGGCGTGGCACGTTCGTCAAGCACGGTGGGTCGTGGCGTACTGGTCCTGGCCTGCGCCTTTGTGGTGCAGACGGTGTGCCGGTAGATCTCGACATCCGCCTCATCGGGACTGATTACGCGGTTGCCACGGCCGGCGAGTTCTCGGCCCTTCGAATGCTGAGGCCGGCCTCGATCGTGCCGCGTGCGCTCAAGCTTCGCCGTGAGTGGCGCCATGGCGGTTCGCTGATCGGCCTCGAGACGATCACCGTCGATGCGGCCCGCTTTCCCAATCTCCCGTTCGAGATCGACCCGGCCGCCGAGGTGCTCTTCCCCGTCTATGCTGAGAAGTACCACGCTGCTGTGGACCGGACGGTTTGGACCATGAAGCCGCTGGCCTGCGACGATGCATCCGCGCGCCAGCTCGCAGGCAACCGTGACGTCACCGTCATGCGCCTCGTGCGCATGGCATTTGATGCCAAGGACATGCCGCTCGAGATTGCGGAGCAAGTGATTGCCTTCGATGGCGATCTCGCTGTGAGGGCGAGCCAGTAGGCCTCAAGCCGGCAACCGCGCTGCGATCTGCGTGCCTTCGCCTTCCTTGCCTTGGCGTCCGCCGTTGCGCATCTCCGAGAGGACGGCAGCGAGCTCGCTGAAGACGCCCGGGCAGGGTGGATCATCGGGGAACTGGGCGAGGAAGCGGTAGAGGATCGGCGTCAGCAGCACGGCCTGATCCAGCTCGAAATCCGCTTCGGCCTTGTAGGCGCCGACCGCGCGCAGGTCGCGCGTTTCCTCGTAGCGCGCGATGATCGTCCGCAGGCGCCGGACGAGTTCGGCTTCCTCCTTGCTCCAGGCAAGTGGAGCCAGACGCGAGATCGAGGTCAGCGGATTGATGGCCGGATAGCGGCCCTGGTCGGCGATCGTGCGGTCGAGCACGATGTGGCCATCCAGAATGCCGCGGACGGTATCAGCGACAGGCTCGTTCGTGTCCTCGCCGTCGAGCAGCACCGAGAATACGCCCGTGATCGAGCCCGAGCCCGGCTTACCTGGGCCTGCACGCTCGAGGAGGCGGGGCAACTCGGCGAAGACTGAAGGGGCATAACCGCGCGCGACGGGCGGTTCTCCGGCTGCGAGAGCCACCTCGCGCAAGGCGTGGGCAAAGCGCGTGATCGAGTCGACGACGAGCAGCACGTTGTCGCCGCGATCGCGGAAGTACTCGGCGACCGCCATGGCGGTCTTGGCCGCGTTCTTGCGCATCATGGCGCCTTCCGAGCTCGACGCGACGACGGTGACCGCGCGCGGCGCGTGCGGCTTCACGACATCGTCGAGGAACTCGCGCACCTCGCGGCCGCGTTCGGCGACAAGCGCGATGACGATCGTGTTGAAGCCGTTGGTGCGCGCGAGCATCGACACGAGCGTGGACTTGCCGACGCCCGAGCCGGCGAAAATGCCGATGCGCTGGCCGGCGCAGATCGGCGTGAATAGGTCTATAGCCTTGACGCCGGTGACGATCGGCCGGCGGACGCGGTCGAGTGCCATGGGCGGGATGGGCTCGTGGTCGATGGAGTAGGGGAGCGATCCGGCTGCCAGCGGACCCTGATCGTCGATCGGCTGGCCGAGCGCGTTGATGACGCGGCCGAGCCAGCTCACGTCTGGGCAAATCTCGAGGCTGTCGCGGATCCAGACCGGCGCGCCAAGGCCGAGGCGCGGGGAGGAGGAGAAGAGCTTCACATTGGCGCAGTCGGGCTCGATGCCGATTACTTCGCCGAGCCAACGTGCGCCGCCGCCTTCGACCTCGACCGACGTGCCGAGCTCGACCCGGCGCTCGATGCCGCGCACGAGCACATGACTGGGCGTCACCTCCGTGACCCGTCCGCCATAGCGCACGAGCGGTAGTCCCCCGGGGTGGCCGGCGAAGAGGCGTGCGAGGCGCTCGAGCGGGTCGCCGGTTTGGTCGGTGGTCATGGACGGCACGCCTCTGGGGAACTCGCGACCGCAAATCCGCGGTTGGGCATCCTCTTCCCACTACCTGGGGCAGGAAGAGGACATCGCATCAGCGCCCGCTGCCAAGCGCCTTGATGGCATCCGACAGCTTGCGGTCCGACTGTTCGCCGGCCGCCGTCATGGCCTCGAAGGCGCGCGTCACCGAGATGAGCCGGGTCATTTCCATGACCGGGTTCACGTTCGCCTGCTCGATATAGCCCTGCGCGAAACCCGTGCTCACGAAGTCCACGACGGGCTCGGCCGGTGTGTCGGGCACGACCGCCGCACCCTCGTGGCGAATGAGCTTGGCGTTGGCGGGAATCTGGAAGAGGCCGAGGCGGCCCACGCGCTGGCCGTTCTGGCTGATGGTGCCGTCGCGCGAGATCTGGACCGCGCCGCGAGCGGGATTGATCTGGATGGGGCCGCCGGACTGGTCGAGGACCTGCTGCCCGTTCATGTTCTCGAGATCGCCGTTCGTCGAGATGCGCATCCGGCCGTCGCGGGTGTAGACCGGGCCGTTGGCACCGTTGATGCTCAGGAAAGCGTCGCCCCGGATGGCAACGTCGAGCGCATTGCCCGTCTGCACGATGGCGCCGCTCTGCCTTGAAAGTGTGCTCTCGCCCGTGCCGGAGTAGGCGACCGACGAGCGCGAGGTCTGCGAGAGAACGGTCTGGAAGGTGACGTTTTCGGCGCGAAAGCCGGGCGTCGTGGCATTGGCGACGTTGTTGGCGATGGTGTCGAGGCGCCGCTGCAGCGCAAGCTGGCCGGAGGTCGCGACGTAGATGCTGGTTTCCATCTCTCACACCTTCCTTACGCGCTGCATCTGCTGAAGGAGGTCGAGCCCGATGGTATTGTCGTATCCGGTGAAGAGCTGCGTGATGCCGGCCGCCGGCGGAGTCGTGGGATTGTCGATTTCCCAGAGCGTGGTGAAACGCTGCAGGAACTTCTCCAGCTTCTCCGGTTCCTTGAGGTCATTGACGTCGAGCTTCTTGGCGATGAGATCGGCCTGGCGGTCGATGTCCATGGAGGCGGTTCCCTCCGGTATGCCGAGTGCGACCTGCGTGACCTTGAGGAGGGCGCGGTCGGCCATCAGATGGAAGGGGGTATCCACGCTGGCGGCTTTGCGCTGGAAGTAGAGCGCCAAGCGTACGCCCTCGTTGCTTTGGCCGGCATCCAACTCGAGCGTCTGGCGGACGTAACGGTCGACGGTGCCCTGGCGGGCGCGCTCGAAGATCGTGGCGCCGGTCGTGTAGCGGGCGAAATTGAAGGTTTCCGCGAACTCCGCGTAGCGCCGGTCGGTGAGCTTGTTGGCGAAGCTCTGAGAATCGTCGATCCCCTCGACAAGAACCTTGCGCATGAAGGCCTTGGCGTAGTCCATGTCCTCGAGGCCGAAGGCTTTCATCGCATATTTGAAGATGCGGTCGTTCTTGATGAACTCGTCGACCGATTTGATGCTGGTGATCGTGGCCAGGTAGTACTCGGACTCGCGCTTGACGACGGGCTGCTCGGCCGTGCGCTTGAGCGATGCCGTCATATCCGAGGCAATAAGCTTGTAACCGATAGGCGTGCTGAACATTCCGGCCGTCCTCGCGAAGCAGGCGAGCCTCAAGAAGCGCACGCGGGACTTGCACGAAGCTGGCGTGGCCCGCTGCCGACCGGGCGGCGGCGACCCCAAGGGTGCCGCTACAGCCTCGCGCAAGGCATTCACCACATCGTGGGCATCAATCAGAACTGATCCGGTGGGCGCAGAACGCGAATGACAATACCGCTTGGCCTAGTCGTTACGCTCCTATGCATGTTCGGCGGCTTCGCGGCCATGGGCGGCAAGATCTCCGTCATCTGGCAGCCGTGGGAGTATGTGATCATCCTCGGCGCCTCGATCGGCACTTTCATCGTCGCCAACCCGATGAAGACGATCAAGGACAGCGGTACGGGCCTCATTGAGGCCATGAAGAACACGGTTCCCAAGAAGGAAGACTATCTCGTCATTCTCACCTGCCTCTTCAGCCTGATCCGGGAGCTGAAGTCGAAATCGCGGGCCGAGGTCGAGAAGCACATCGACAATCCGTCGGAGTCGGCGATCTTCACGGCCTATCCGAGGGTGCTGAACGACGAGAAGATACTGACCTTCGTCTGCGACTATTTCCGCCTCATCCTCATGGGCAACGCGCGTACCCACGAGATCGAAGCGCTGATGGACGAAGAGATCGCGACCATGCGCGGCGACAAGCTGAAGTGCTATCACTCGCTCGTCGCCATGTCGGAGGGCCTGCCGGCGCTCGGCATCGTCGCGGCCGTGCTCGGCGTGATCAAGGCCATGAGCGCGCTCGACCAGCCCCCCGAGGTGCTCGGCGCCTACATCGGCGCGGCGCTCGTCGGCACCTTCGCGGGCATCTTCTTCTCCTATGCCGTCGTCACGCCGATCGCGACGCAGGTCAAGATCGTGCGCGAGAAGCAGATGCGCCAGTACATCGTCATCAAGCAGACGCTGCTGGCGCTCATGAACGGCGCCATGCCGCAGATCGCCGTCGAGCACGGCCGCAAGGCTATTTCGGCGGCGGACCGCCCCTCGGTCGACGAGCTCGAGAATGCGACGCTTGCGACTGGAAATGCCGGCGCTGCCGGCGGCGCAGAGAAGAAGGCCGCATAGCGGGCCGGGCGGCAGGAGCAGCGCATGAGCAATATCGAGAGTGGCGAGGCCAACGTCGAGCCGGGTGGCCGTCAGCAAGGCGACTGGAGGTCCGAATTGACGCATGTATCTGCTGCAGGCGGGCAGGACGGAAAAGTCGCCGAAAGCTGGGGCGGGCGCGGCCATGACGCGGTGATGCGCATCCCCGTATCAGTGCGCTTTGTGCTCGGCGCGACGCGCATGCCGGTCGCCAAGCTCATGAGCCTGACGCGTGGCGCCATCATTCCGCTGGACCGCAAGGTCGGCGACCTGATCGACATCGTGGTCAACGATCAGGTCGTGGCGCGCGGCGAGATCGTCGCGCTCGACGAGGAGGCGACGCGTTTTGGCATATCCGTGCGCGAGGTCATGCAGCCCGGCGGCGAGTAGCATTTCCCATACCCTTCCAAGCGTCGTTCCCTGATCCTCCGAGCAGGGTCGGCTGGGGCTTTGCCCCTCATCCTTGAAAGCAAGCCGCGCGCGCCATGGCCGAGACGCCCGACAAGGAATCCAAAACCGAGGAGGCGACGCCGCGCCGGATCGAGGACGCGATCAAGAAGGGCAATACGCCGGTCTCGCGGGAAATTGCCCAGTTTGCCTCCATCCTTGCCATTGCTGCGTGCGTTCCGATCGTCGCGCACGCCTTCGGTGCGAAGCTCCTCTCAAGCCTCATGGCGCTGATCGAGCGCCCCTACGATTTCCGCATCAACGTCGGCGCCGATGCCGTTCTGCTGCTCGCGACGGTCGGTTCGGCGGCAACGGCCGTGCTGACGCTGCCGCTTATGGTGCTCATGATTTTCGGCGTCGCCGTCTCGGTGCTCCAGAACCCCTTGCGCATGGTCGGCCAGCGGATCAAGCCGGAGTTCTCCCGGCTCTCACCGGCCAAGGGCCTGACCCGCATCTTCGGTGCGCAGGGGCGGGTCGAATTTCTGAAGTCCTGCTTCAAGCTCGCCATTCTCTCGGGATGCGCGATCGCCTTCCTGCTCAACTACAAGATGGACCTCGTCAACGCGATCCTGCTGGAGCCGGCGGCGTTGCCGCAGGCGCTCGCGGGGCAGATGCTCAACGTGCTCATCGCCGTCGGCCTCAGCCTTGCCGGCATCGTCGGCGCCGACCTCGTCTGGAGCCGCATCAAGTGGCGGATGGACCTCCGCATGAGCAAGCAGGAGGTCAAGGACGAGCATAGGCAGAACGATGGCGATCCGCTCCTGAAGGCGCGCCGTCTCTCGCTCGCGCGGGACCGCTCGCGCCGGCGGATGCTCTCTTCCGTCCCGAAGGCCACGCTGGTGATCGCCAACCCAACCCACTACGCGGTGGCGCTTCGCTACATCAGCGGTGATTCGGGGGCGCCGGTGGTTGTCGCCAAGGGACTCGACAACATCGCCCTCAAGATCCGCGAGATCGCCGAGGCGAACGAAATTCCGGTGATCGAGGACAAGGCGCTCGCCCGCAGTCTCTATGCTGCTGTCTCGCTCGACCGCCCGATACCGCCCGAGTTCTACAAGGCGGTTGCCGAGATCATCCTCTACCTCATGTCGCGTAACGCCGCTCAAGCCGCCCCCTTGCCGCGAGGTGCATAAATGCAGCCCGAACTAAGCGATCTCACGACGAGATTGGAGGGGCTGCTTGCGGCCAGCATCGCGGAGCTGACGACGGAGTTCCGCAATCACGACGTCGCGGACCTCGTGGCGCTGATCCGGCTCGAGCGCATTGCGACGCTACAGAGCCTGCTCGACGGCGAGTGCGAGATGTTCTTCAAGCCGAGCACCATGCAGTTCGGCGGCCATGCAGAGGCGCTGGTTGGCTGGCGCGCGCCGCCATCCGTGCGGCTGGCGATGTCGTTCCGCGGCGACGGCATCGAGCTCTACTACCGCCTGACGCTCGAGGCGTCCGACGCTCATGTGCAACTCGACCTGATTCGTTTCGAGCCGCCCGAGGCGAGCCCGGACGTGCGGTGCCGGCGGCTCGCCCTGGCGCTCGGAGCGGCGCGCGCCGATCGGTCGACGCGGACCGGCGGCCAGCTTCAGGCAAGAGACGTCGGCTATCAGGGGTAGCTGAAGCCGAGGACTGCCAGATGGATGATCTTGCCCTTTTCTCGATCGCCAGCGACCGCAACCGCTGGCTCGCGACACGCAGCGCCGCGCTCGCGGACAATATCGCCAATGCCGATACGCCCGGTTTCAAGGCGCGCGACGTGCCGACCTTCGAGGCAGCGCTCAGCTCCGCCAACGTCGCGATGCTGCGCACGAACGCCAATCATCTGGCGCCGACCCAGTTCGGCGCCCGCACGTTCGATCTCGTCAATCGCCCCGGCGAGGTGCCGAAGCACTCCGGCAACACGGTCAGCCTCGAGACGGAGCTCGCGAACCTCGGTGAGGTGCGCTCGCAGCATTCGCTCGTCTCCGGCGTGCTCGGCGCCTTCCACCGAATGCTTCTTTCGAGCTCGAAGGGATAGCCGATGGCTGACGAGCTCAAGGCCGCCATCATCTCCTCCGCGTCGGGGCTGCGTGCCCAGTCGACGCGTATCCGCATCGTCTCGGAGAACCTTGCCAACGCCAGCGCGACGGCGACCGTGCCCGGAGGTGATCCCTATGCGCGCAAGACGATCAGTTTCGCGCAGGAACTCGATCGTGCGCACGGCGTCAACATGGTTCGCGTGAACGGTATCGGTCGTGACCCGGCGCCCTATCCCGCCCAGCACATGCCAGGGCACCCGGCGGCCGATTCGAAGGGCTACGTGAAGCTCTCCAACGTCAATCCGCTGGTCGAGCTTTCGGACATGCGCGAGGCGCACCGCTCCTACGAGGCCAATCTGCAGATGGTGCGTCAGGCGCGCGAGATGATTGGCGACCTGATCGACCTGTTGAAAGGCAAGTGATGATCGATTCGATTTCAGGCGTGGGCGGGCGTGTGCTGTCGAGCGGATCGGCCGGCGGAATGGCGCCTTCATCGCCGGTCGCGGCGCCGAAGATGGCGCCGACCGTTCAGGGGGCGGCGTCGATCGCCCAGCCCGACCACGACTTTGCGACGCTGCTCGGCAACGCGATCAGCGAGTTCGGGCAGAAGATGCGCCAGGCCGAAGCCGTCTCGATCGGCGGCGTCAAGGGTACGGCGGCCTTGCAGGATGTGGTCGAGCACGTGATGTCGGCGGAACAGAGCCTGCAGGCGGTGATCGCGGTGCGCGACAAGGTCATCTCGGCCTACCAGGAAATCAGCAGAATGGCGATCTGACGGGAGCGGGATCAGGCAATGCGGGCACTTTCCATCGCCGCGACCGGCATGACGGCGCAGCAGCTCAACGTCGAGGTCATCGCCCACAACGTGGCGAACATCAACACGACGAGCTTCAAGCGCTCGCGGGCGGAGTTTGTCGATCTGCTCTATCAGACCCAGCTCGCAGCGGGCACGCCCGCCACGAGCGGCGTCGAAGTCATTCCCGAGGGCGCGCGTGTCGGGCTTGGCGTGCGTGCATCGGCCATTCGCAATCTCCATCAGCAGGGCGCGCTCGCCCAGACCGGAAATTCGCTCGATCTTGCCATGATGGGGCGCGGCTTTTTCCGCGTAACCGGGCCCGAGGGCGAGACGCTCTACACGCGTGCTGCTGCCTTCAACAAGGACTCGACGGGGCGGATCGTCACGGCCGAGGGTTACCTCGTACAGCCGCAGATGACAGTGCCGCCCGAGGCGACGGCAATCAACGTCAACGAGCAAGGGCAGGTCTACGCCACCATCCCGAACGAAGTCGAGCCGCGTCTGCTCGGCCAGCTCCAGGTCGCAAGCTTCGTCAACGAGGTCGGTCTGGAGCCGCTCGGCGGCAACTTGTGGCGCGAGACGGCCGCATCGGGGGCGGCTGTCGTCGGCATTCCGGGTGAGAACGGCCTCGGCCGGATCAAGCAGGGCTATCTCGAGAGCTCGAATGTGGATCCGGTCAAGGAGATCACCGAGTTGATCTCGGCGCAACGCGCCTACGAGATGAACTCCAAGATCATTCAAGCGTCCGACGACATGATGGGGATCGTGACGAAGGGCCTCAGGTGAGGTGAGACGGCCATCCCACGGTATGAGGCCGTGAACCGTCAGAGGGGAGCTAATGCGACGCACTCTGTTTGCGGCTGCGGTCGGTTTCGCGGTCGCCTTTGCGTTTTCCGCTCGGGCGCAGAGCAGCGGCATGGCCTTGCCGGTGCCGACCGTGACCATTCTTCAGGGCGACGTTCTCGCCGACGAGCTTGTCGGGGAGCAGCGCTTCATCGTGACCGGGCGCCAGGTCCAGGGCTTTCATACATCCCGCGAGGCCGTGGTCGGCAAGGTCGCGCGCCGCGTGCTGCCGGCCGGCCATGCCATTCCGATGAACGCACTGCGCGAACCATGGGTGTTCAAGGAAGGCGATCGCGTTTCCCTCGTATTTACGACCGGAGGCCTCAGCATCGAGGCGACGGGGATCGCGCTCGAGCCTGGCGTCGCTGGCAAGCTCATCAGCGTGCGCAATGCGGATACCGGCATCATCGTGCGCGGTGTCGTGCATGCGAGCGGCCGAGTCACGGTAGGGAAGGATTGAGGGGATGATGTCCCTGTTGCGCGCGCTCGTTCTGGCAGCCCTCTCGCTGACGCTCGTCGCCGGCGAGGTATGGGCGGAGGTGCGCGTCAAGGACATCACGACCGTGCGCGGCGTGCGCCCGAACCAGCTTGTCGGCTATGGCCTCGTGACCGGCCTCAAGGGAACCGGCGACAGCCTGCGCAACTCGCCCTTCACCGAGCAGTCGATGAACGCGATGCTGGAGCGGCTCGGCGTCACCGTCCGCGGTCTCGATATGCGTACGCGAAACGTCGCGGCCGTCCTGGTGACGGCGGAGCTGCCGGCATTTGCTGTCGGCGGCAACCGGATCGACATCTCCGTGGGCTCGCTCGCCGATGCAACCTCGCTTGCAGGCGGCACGCTCGTGATGACGCCGCTTCAGGGAGCGGACGGCCAGATCTATGCCGTGGCACAAGGCTCGGTCGTCGTCGCGGGCTTCCAGGCCCAGGGGCAGAGCGAAACGCTGACGCACGGTGTGCCGACCTCCGGGCGGATCGCAGGTGGTGCGCTCGTCGAGCGTGATGCGCCGGACCTGCTCGCCGCCTCGCGCACACTGCATCTCGAGCTGAAGAACCCGGATTTCGGGACGGCGGTCGCGATCGTGGATGCCATCAATGTCTACACCGTGCAGACGGCGAAGCGCCGGCTGGCGCGGGAGGCCGGACCGAGTTCGCTCGCCGTGGATATTCCGCCCGGGACGACGGCAGCACGCTTCCTCGCGAATATCGGCCAGCTCAAGGTCGAGCCTGACGTGCCGGCGCGCATCATCATCGACGAGCGGACGGGCACCATCGTCATCAGCCGCAATGTCAAAGTGAGCCGGGTCGCGGTCACGCACGGCAATCTGACCGTGAGAGTGATCGAGACTCCCGCGGTCTCGCAGCCGGCGCCCTTCTCAAAGGGGCAGACCGTGGTCACCTCGACGACGGAGGTCTCGGCGCATCAGGAGAACGGCAACTTTGCGATCGTCGATGGCGTCGATCTGCAGAGCCTGGTGACCGGGCTCAACCGAATGGGCCTCAAGCCGCTCGGCATCATTGCAATCCTGCAGGCCATCAAGTCGGCGGGCGCGCTGCAGGCCGATCTCGTGGTCCAGTGATTCAAGGCGCGTGGAGGGGACATGATGGCAGCGCTGGAGAGGAGGCCTGGGTGCGCGGTTGCGGCGATCGCGCTGCTGCTGGCCTTTGGCGCTCTGCCCGGCGCGGCGGTCGCGCAAGCCCCCGCGTCGAAGGAGGCTGCGAAGGAAGCTGCGCGACCGATACCCAAATCGGGAGCCCGCTCGACGCAGGCCGCGCCGCGCATGGTGCCGATCGTCCCGGAGCCGCAGAAGCGTCCGGCGACGCGCGAGCCCGATCGCTCACTCTCGGTCGCCGATCAGTATTGCCGCGCCGTGCTCGATCCGGCGCGCGAGGCGCGCTACGCCCATCAAACAGCGGAGCTGCAGGCGCTGAGCCGGGCGCTCGACGACCGCTTGGCCAAGGTCGAGGCGCGCATCACCGAGCTCAAGGAGTGGGTGGCGCGCCGCGAGGATTTCGCCAACCGCACGAGCGAGCAGCTCGTGACGATCTACTCGGGGATGCGTCCGGAGGCGGCGTCCGAGCAGCTCGCAAAGATCGAGGAAGGCACGGCAGCGGCGATCCTGAGCAAGCTCGCACCGCGTGTCGCAAGCCAGATCCTCAATGACATGCCGCCCGATAGGGCTGCGCGGCTGGCCATGATCCTCATGGGGGCTTCGCGCAAGACCGATCCGGGAGGCGGCTCGTGAACTTTCGTCCAAGGACCGCCCTGGTATTGAGCGTGATGCGCACGCTGCCCGCGGGGCTCTGGCGTGCGCGGCTGGGGTTGCTCGCGATCGTGGCGACGCTGGCTGTCGGCTGCTCGGTGGTCAAGCCGGATCAGATCCTCAAGGAACCGTCATTGAGCCCGGTCGGCGCGGGCATCGAGCAGAAACCCGTGACGCCTGCGACATACGATCAAATGCATCGTGCGGCGTATCAGCGGCCCACCGGGCACAACAGTGCCTCGCTCTGGACGTCGCGCGGCGCCGACCTCTTCCGCGATCGCCGCGCGCGGCGCATGGGCGATATCCTGACCGTCACCATCTCCATGAAGGACAAGGCCATCATGGACAACCGCTCCAAGCGCTCGCGCGATTCGGAGCACGGCTTCGGGCTCGATTGGTCGCATGGCGTCGATACGTTCGGCCTGAAGTCGGAGGGCAAGGCGGCGGTGAACTCGGCGCTCAAGTCCAATACGGCTTCGGATGGCAAGGGCGAGATCGAGCGTTCGGAGAGCATCGATCTGCGGCTCGCCGCCGTCGTCACAGAGGTGCTCCCGAATGGCAACCTCCTTATCCAGGGCTCGCAGGAGGTGCGCGTCAACTACGAGCTGCGCGTGCTGACGTTCACTGGCGTCGTCAACGTCACCGACATCCGCTCGGACAATACCATCCCCTACGAGCGTATTGCCGAGGCGCGGATTTCCTATGGCGGCCGCGGGCGCTCGATGGAAGTGCAGCAGCCGGCGTGGGGCCATCAGCTCCTCGACCAGATAAGCCCCTTCTAGGCTGACGGCGCGGGAGCGGAGGCATGGCAGAGGCAACCGAAGGCAAGGCAGCGGGTGGCGGCAAAGGCGGCTTTATCATTGCGCTGGTGCTGCTTGCCGTCATCGGGGCTGGCGCCGGGGCGGGCTTCAGCCTGATGTTCCTCAAGGCCGGCGCACCGGCGCCCGATGCGGCCGCCGGCAAGCGCGATGTGCAGATCGGACATGGCGCGGCAAAGGCTGGCGATGGCGGAGCTTCGAAGAGTGGTGCCGCCGAGGTCAGCAAGAACCTGGTGGCGAGCCTCGATCCTATCCTCGTCACGCTCGCGGGGCCGCAGCGGAGCTGGGCTCGGCTCGAGCTCGGCGTCATTCTCAACGGCCCGAGCACGCCCGACGATCCCGTGCTGCTCAAGTCCATGACCGAGGACATCATGAGCTTCATGCGGACGGTGCCGCTGGTCCACGTCGAGAGCGCCGCCGGCGTGGAGTATCTCCGCGAGGATATCGAGGAGATCGCGCGCCTGCGTTCGAAGGGGCGGGCCCGACACATCATTCTGCGCTCGCTGGTGGTGGAATGAGGCGCCTCGCCGTCATTGCCGCATTGGCACTGCTCCTGGTGCCGGGCGCCGCGATCGCGCAGACGATCAACCTTCAGGACCTGATCCCTGACGGGCAGGGCTCGACCAGCGCGCGCATCCTACAGCTCATAGCGCTCATCTCGGTGCTGTCGGTGGCGCCGGGCCTGCTGGTAACGGTCACCTGCTTCACGCGCTTCATCATCGCGCTGTCGTTCCTGCGCTCGGGCGTCGGCCTGCCCACGACGCCGTCGAATATCGTGCTGATAAGTCTGGCGCTTTTCATGACCTTCTTCGTGATGGCACCGGTCTTCGACCGCATGTGGACCGATGGCGTCCAGCCGCTCATGGAGAACAGAATCAATGAGCGCGAGGCCTACCAGCGCATGGCGCGCCCTCTGCGCGAGTTCATGCAGGCCAACGTGCGCGAGAAGGATATCCAGCTCTTCGAGAGCATTTCGCGGGGCCGGACGCCGCCGGCGACGCCCGACGCCTCGGGTCAGGTGGCCGAGGTCGACATGCGCGTGCTGGTGCCGGCCTTCATGATCTCGGAGTTGCGACGCGGCTTCGAGATCGGCTTCCTGATCATTCTGCCATTTCTCGTCATCGACCTGATCGTGGCGACGCTGGTGATGTCGATGGGCATGATGATGCTGCCGCCGACCGCGATATCGCTGCCGTTCAAGGTGCTCTTCTTCGTCTTGATCGACGGCTGGAATCTGCTCGTGGGGGGGCTGGTGCGGTCGTTCGGGTAACGGCGCGAAAAAAATCCTACGCGCGTGCAGATAAGGATTGGCTAATTGAGCGAACAAAGTTAACTGGAGCTTAGTACATCGTCGTTACAAGTCGTGTTTATAGCGGACCGGGGGGGCCATCCCAGTTGGGGTGTACGCCGGGGGCATGATGCCGATCCGCTATACCGGACAATCCGGTATGTCCCAAACAGTACCTCTCCATACGGGGCATACGAATGGCCAACAGCATCAACACCAATTTCGCCGCGCAGACCGCGCTGCAGAGCCTCAACCAGATCAACAAGAACCTGACGACGACGCAGAGCCGCATCTCGACCGGTCTGCGTGTCGCGACGGCTCAGGACAGCGCCGCCTACTGGTCCATGGCGACCTCCATGCGCGCCGACAACAAGTCGCTCTCGGCCGTCAATGACGCGCTCGGGATTGGCGCGGCCATGATGGACACCGCTTACACCGGCATGAACGCCGCGATCGACGTCGTGAAGGAGATGGGCAAGCTGCTCGTCGCCGCGCGCCAGCCGGGCGTCAACAAGGCCGACATCCAGACGGAAATCGACGAGCTGCAGAACCAGCTCCGCACGATTGCCAAGTCCGCCTCGATTGCCGGTGAGAACTGGCTGGGCGTCGACTCGGGTGGCACCTCGTACAATGCCGAAGAGTCGATCGTCTCTTCGTTTGCGCGCAGCGCCGGCGCCAACGGGTCGGAAGTCTCGGTCGGCACGTTGGCCGTCAACGTCGCGAAATTCTTCCTGCTCGACGCCAATACCGATGGTGCTGCGGGCTCCGTGGCCGACACGGGCGGCGCAACGGCTGACGCGCTTGGCATCCTTGGCTCGAACCGCCTGTCGCGCGCCGACGCCGATACCGCAGGTGCGGCACGTGGCTCGATCGACGCCGCCGGCACCATCGTGCTCGTGAACTACGATCCCGACAACTCGACCGTTGGCGAGGCCGAGATCGACATCACGAACGCTTCCGATGAGGACATCGAGGACTACATCCAGGCCGTCGACGCCGCGCTGACCGAGATGACGGCCGCCGCGACGATCATGGGTTCGACCAAGAAGCGCATCGACATCCAGAAGGATTTCGTCGGCAGCCTCATGGACGCCCTCGACCGCTCGATCTCGACGCTCGTCGATGCCGACATGAACGCCGAGTCGACCCGCCTCCAGGCGCTGCAGGTCCAGCAGCAGCTCGGCATCCAGGCGCTGTCGATCGCCAACAGCAACGGCCAGAGCATCCTCTCGCTCTTCCGCTAAGCAACCTGAAGGCGCGCGGGCCCCACTGACGGGCCCGCGCGTTTTTCTTTTCTGGCCGCCGATAGGCCGTGCCGCCCTTCGGCCCCATCGCAAGTGGGCAACGCAAGCCCTCTTTGGCACGCTTCGCCATCACCCCGACAACTTCGCGCAAGGTTCCTGGCCGATGGTTGATCCTCGAGCCAATCCTCATGCGCATGTGTGGTGATGCCCAGCAGTGATCAACTCTCCCGGCTGTTGTCGGGCTTTATGGCGCTCGGCCCGCGCCGGCTCTTCCTTCTGGGGCTGGTCGGCCTGTCCGTAATGGCGGCTGTAGCGACAGCAGCCATGTATCTTGGCCGCCCCGCCATGCAGCCGATCTATACCGGTCTCTCCGCGCAGGATGTGACGCGTATCACCGCGGCCCTTTCCGAAGCCGGGATCACCTTCGACGTCAACGAGCAGCGCAGTGCCGTGATGGTGCCCTTCGGGCAGACCGCGCGGGCGCGCTCGCTGCTCGCTCAGAAGGGCCTCCCGAACAGCTCGCGCGCGGGATATGAGCTGTTCGATCAGCTCGGATCCATCGGCCTTACGTCCTTCATGCAGGAAGTGACGCGCGTGCGGGCACTTGAAGGTGAGATCGCGCGCACCATCCAGACGCTCGACGGCGTTGCGGCGGCGCGTGTGCACCTCGTTCTCGCGGATCCCGGCTCTTTCCGCCGCGAGCGGCGGGATCCCTCGGCCTCGGTGATCCTGCGGATCGGCGAGCGCTGGCAGAATTCTTCGGCGCAGGCCGTGCGTCACATTGTTGCAGCGGCGGTGCCCGGCATGAAGGTCGAGCAGGTCAACGTAGCGGCGACGGACGGTCGCCTGCTCGCCTCCGGTGGTGACGAGCTGACGCTCGGTACGGCCAAGCATGCCGAGATGGAGCGCTCGATGGCTGCAGAGCTCGAGCAGCGGGCGAGCCGAACGCTTGCGGCCGTGCTCGGGGCCGGCAACTATCAGGTCAGTGCGACGGTGCGTCTCGACGTCGATCGCCAGCAGGTCAACGAGACCGTCTTCGATCCGAAGTCGCGCATCGAACGCTCGGTGCGCACCGTGAAGCAGTCCGGTCAGTCGGAGGACAGCGGCACCAAGCCCGCCGTCGGCGTCGTCGCCAATCTGCCGAAGGAAGAAAGCGCGCAGGCTGATGGCGAGAAGCGCCGTCAGAAGGAGGATCGGCGCGAGGAGCTGGTCAACTACGAGCTCAATACCAAGACGGTGCAGACCGTACGCGAGGGCTACCGCGTCAAGCGGCAGGCCATTGCCGTCGTGATCAGCCGCAAGCATCTGGCGGAGTCGCTCGGCGGCGGGGCGACGCCCGACGCGCAGGAGGCACGACTCGCGGAGCTCAAGCGTCTCGTCTCCGCCGCCACCGGAGCCAGTGCCGAGCGCGAGGACCTGGTCGAGATCGCGGCCGTCGATTTCTCTGCCGGCGATGGCGCTTTGACTCCGGTTCCGGGGCCTGGCATCCGCGACTACCTTCTCATGAATGCCGGCACCGCGATGAATGCGGTGGCCATGCTCGGCGTGGTTTTCCTCGTCGTCTGGTTCGGCCTGCGGCCCGTCACGCGGATGCTTGGCGAGCAGCCCGCGATTGCGCTCGAGGCGAGCACAGCGCCGGCGCTTGAAAATCACTCGGCTGGTGCGACGGGGACGCCCGCCCTTGCAGGCCCGTACGGCGAGGTTGCCGGTCTCGTGCAGGACCGCTCGCAGGAGGGCGGTGGCGTGCCGTTGCCGCGCCGCAAGAACAACGCCGCGATGCGCGATAAGCTCGAGGCGCTCGTCGAGGCGGATTCAGCCGAGGTCACGAAGGTGCTCAAGGGCTGGATGCAGAGCGCAAAGACCACATGATGGCCCGGCCCATCCACCACTTCCTGAAGGAGTTCGGAAGCGCCGAAGTGCCTTTTCAGCCGCCGCTGCCGAAGCCGGCTGCTGTGGCGCCTGTCGAGGCTGGCCCGGCGCCGCCGGCGCCGGATGTGCTCGCGATCCGCGTCCAGGAAGCCTATCAGCAGGGACTCGCGGCAGGCCGAGCGCTCGAACGCGAGGCAGCCGAGGCGCAGTCGGCCGAGCTTGCCGTCGACTTCGATCGACGGCTCGATGACGCGCGCACCGATTTTGCCGGCGCGCTTGCCGAAACGCTCACCATGGAGCTGCGGGCGGGGATCGAGGCGGCAAGCGCGCGTATCTCCGCGAATGTCGCCGTGGCACTCGCCCCCTTCCTGCGCGAGGGACTGACGCAGGCCGCGATCGCGAGCTTCGTCAAGGAGCTCGGCGATATGGTCGACACGACAGGGGGGCTGGCAGTCGAGGTCGCCTGCCCGAGAGACATTGCCGACGCCCTGCGCGAGCGTTTGGCGGAGGCCATGGTGCGACGCGGCGCGCCGGCCGGTAGCGTGCGCTGCGTTCCTGGTGATACCGCCGACATCCGTGTCACGCTCGATGAGACGGTGATCGAGACGCGCCTGTCGGATTGGCTGTCTCGTCTGGACGGAGTGCTTCGCTGATGTCGCAGCCGAACGACGCTCCGGCAGAACCCATCCAAGTCATCGTCCGCCGTCGCCATGACGAGGATGAAGGCCACCATGGCGGCGTCTGGAAGATCGCCTACGCCGATTTCATGACGGCCATGATGGCGTTCTTTCTCGTCATGTGGCTGGTCAATGCGGCCAATACGGAGATGAAGTCGTCGGTCGCGAGCTACTTCAACCCGATCAAGCTCTCCGACACGGTGATCCGCAAGAAGGGCCTGCTCGACGTCGACGGCAAAGCCAATGCCGACGAAAGGGCGCAGCAGCGCGACAATAAGACTCCGGGCATGTCCGAGAGCACGGTCAAGGACGGCAAGCGCGTGCAGCCGGGCGATGCCGGCGATCTCGGCGTCGAGGATCAGCATGGCAAGGCGGCCGCGCCCGAGCCGACGGATACGCCTCAGGGTCGGGATGGAAACTCGGTGAACGCGGGACGCGCGAGCGAGGCGGGGCGTGCCTTCCGCGACCCGTTCAATCCGTTCGCGCCGGGGCAGCTCATGTCCAAGGAGGGCGGTGACAAGGATCAGGCGCCTGGGCGGGTTGCGGGCGTGCCGGCTGGCGGCGACGAACGAGCGCCCTCGACGGCGCCGGCCGCCCGTTCCGAGCGTGAGGCCGTATCACCTCCGGCCGATGCGGGCACGCTGTCGGCGTCGGGACGCATGGCGGCTGCGGGTGATCGCCGCCCGGGGCCGGACGAAGATGCGCAGAAGGCTGCGCGCCGATTTGGTCCTGCCGGCGAAGACCAGGGCGGGCGTCTTCCCAATCCGGATGGGGATGCAGCGGGAGGCCGCAAGCCGGCACCTGCCGGAGAGTCCCGCGAGCTCACCCTTCCGGGCCTCGCCGAAGTCGCGCGGCAGATGATGCAGGGGCCGGACGGTCCGGCGGACAAGGCTGGCGATGCGGGGAAGGCTCAAGCCGAAGCCCGCCAGGCCGCGGCGTCCGCGCCCAAGGATGCGTCGGCCGGCAAGCAGCCCGATGCGCCGGCCGCCGCAGGCACGAAGTCGCTTGAAGCCAGTGCCGCCGAGGTGCTGCGCGACATCCAGCAGGCGGCGAAGCCTATTGCGGGCTCCGGGGGACCGGGCATCGAGGTCACGATTGAAGGCAACGGCATTGTGCTCAGCCTGACCGACACCAGCACGTTCGGTATGTTCGCGATCGGCTCTTCGGACCCGAGCCAGCAGACCATCGAGCTAATCGCGCGCATTGCGCCGGTCCTGGTCGCGAACAGCAAGCGCATTGTCGTGCGCGGGCACACGGACAGCCGCGCCTACCGCACGGACCGCAACAACAACTGGCGCCTCTCCATGTCGCGCGCGGAGGCGGCCTACGCGATGCTGGTGCGCGCCGGTGTGGACGAGACGCGCTTCACGCGCATCGAGGGCTATGCCGACCGCAAACTGAAGGTGCCGAACGATTCGGAAGCCGCAGCCAACCGCCGGATCGAGATCCTCCTGCAGCAGGTGGATGAATGATGCGCGTCACTATGCGCCAACGCTGGATCGCGGAGGGAGGGGCGCTCGCGGCGCTCCTTGCTCTTGCTCTGGCGTGTCCGGTCGCGGCGCAGCCGGTGGCGGTCAGCGGTGGAGGCGGAGAGCGGTCGTTCGCTGCGGATGCGGTCCGCCAGCCCTTCCATGCGGTGCGTACGCTCAGCGTGCTGCAGGAGCGCATTGCCCAGGGCGACGAGACGGCCTTTGCCATGCAAAAGGAGGTCGTCGAGGAGATTGCCGACGAGCTGAAGTCGTTTTCGCCTGCTGTCTGGCGCGAGCCGCGCAACCGGCAGGCGCTGATCAAGTACGCATTGAGTGGCGGGAATCCCGAGCAGCTCCGCGCCGTCTATGCGCAGAAGCTTTTCACGGATGCCGAGAGGCCGCTTGCCGAAGGCGCGCTCGCCTATGCCGAGGGTCAGCGCAGCCTCGCGCTGCGGAACCTCGAAAGAGTGGACGTGTTCGCGCTGCCGCCAAGCCTCGCGGGGCATGTGGCCCTGGTCAAGGCGCTCGTGCTCGCGAACACGGATCTCGCGCGCGTCATCCGTCTCAGCGACGAGGCGCGACTGCTCTCGCCGGGGACGCTCGTGGAGGAGACTGCCCTGCGCCTCGCCATGGAAGGGGCGATCGCGCAGGCCAACCGCGCCAAGTTCGAGGCGCTCGCATCCCGCT
>CAUJKI010000446.1 GCA_963205015.1 Pseudomonadota bacterium | reverse complement strand
GGCGCCGTCGTCGCGCACGGTTACGTACACGCCCTGTGCGCTGAGGTTTTGCAGCATAGATGACAAGCGCTCGGTATCTTCGTTAGCGTAAGCGATCTGGATTTCGTCGAGCAGAGGCCTCAGCTCATCAGAGATCAGGATCGCCCCCCGCCGCATATGATGCGGATTGTGCACGAACAGCTTGTCCGACCGAAGGAGGCCCAGGAACTCGAGCGTTTCGAGAAATTTCGCGGCGTGCGACGGGTCGGATTTGGCCTTTGCCGCTCCAACACGCAGTGCGGCTAGCGCTCGTGGCGTGTTCAGGTCATCTGCGAGCGCATTTACGACCTCTTCGGATGGCTCAGGAGCAATTCCGCGGGCGCGACGTGCAATCGCCTTGAGCGCGATCTCGCCATCGAAGAATAGTGCCGCCCACGCGTTCAGCTCGGCGCGCGCCTCGTTCAGCGCCGCTACTGTCCAGTCGATTGGCTGACGATAATGCGTCTTCAACATTGCGAGCCGAAGCACTTCACCGCCCCACGAGTGGCCACCGAAGTCCGTCGCCGCCAACAACTCCTTGATCGTCACGAAATTCCCGAGGCTCTTGGACATCTTCTCGCCCTCGACCTGCAGGAAGCCGTTGTGCATCCACACGTTCGCCATCACCGGCGTGCCGTGCGCGCAGCGCGACTGCGCGATCTCGTTCTCGTGATGCGGAAACACGAGATCAATGCCGCCGCCGTGAATGTCGAAGACGTCGCCCAGGTGCTTTCCCGCCATGGCCGAGCACTCGATATGCCAGCCGGGCCGCCCCGGCGGCGCAATTCCGCACGGCGAGGGCCACGCCGGTTCGCCGGGCTTCGAGGGCTTCCAGAGCACGAAGTCCATCGGCCCCCGCTTATAAGGCGCGACATCGACACGGGCGCCGGCCTCCATCTCCTCGAGCGAGCGGCGCGCGAGACGGCCGTAGTCCGGCATGGAGCCTACCGCGAACAGCACATGGTCCTCGGCGACATAGGCATGGCCGTTCGCAACCAGCGCGTCGCAGAGCATCCGCATCTCGGCGATGTGGTCGGTCGCGCGCGGCTCCACGGTCGGCGGAAGCACGCCGAGCGCAGCAATGTCCTTGTGGAACTGCGCTGTCGTCTCCTCGGTGAGCTTGCGGATGGCCTCGGTGGGCGGCAGCTCGGGAAAACGCTCGACGGCGCGCGCATTGATCTTGTCATCGACGTCGGTGATGTTGCGCGCGTAGCTGACGTGATCCGGCCCGTAAATGTGCCGCAGTAGCCGGAACAGCACGTCGAAGACGATGATGGGCCGGGCATTGCCGATGTGCGCGAGGTCGTAGACCGTCGGCCCGCAGACATACATGCGCACGTTCGTCGGATCGATCGGCTGGAACGGCTCCTTGCGCCGCGTCAGCGTATTGTAGAGCGTGAGCGTCATGCCAAACCTCGGCCGGAAGGCTGGCGGGAAGGTCTCTGTGCTCGGACTGTCAGGCAAAGAAACGCGGCCGCGCCAGCAAATGCTAGCCCGTGATGAGAATAGTGCCGCAACACGTGGTGACGGCGGGATTTCGCGCGTTCCGTTTCATGGGCGCACCTTATCAATAGTTGCCGACGCTGCGTCAAGCCGCGTTGCTCCGACGACAGTAAATTGAGCAGATCCGTCCCCTTCAGGCCATATCCCGCAGCAATAAAATCCCCGCATGGGGCTCAGAATTGCCACCGGACGACGGCTGCCACGTCGATCGGCTGGGATGGACGCTCTTACTGGAAGGGATAGACGGAAATCAACGCGAGAAAGGCAATGTTCGTTGCCGCGTGTGCGATGATCGGCAGCCAGAGCGTGCCGGTGCGCCAGAGCAGCCAAGACAGGTACAGCCCGCCAACAAAGACCTCGAGCACGCCGGCAATCGAATAGCCGAGGTGGAAGCTCGACCAGACGGCATTCACGACCAGCGCCGCCGGCCAGAAGCTGCTGCGCCATTTCGCCAGCGCCGAGAGCAGAAAACCGCGGAACAGGAGTTCCTCCGAGAGCGGCGCGCCGATGCCGACGGCGAGAACCGTCACGGGCCAGAGCGGCGCCTCGAGCATGGGGCGGAAGGGGACCACGTCAGCCATGAACAGGTCGGGCCGGATCAGGTAGACGCCGAGATTGTACGCCCCGAGCGCGAGGGCGAGCCCGGAGAGCGCGACAGCGACTTCGCCGAGGGTCGGGAGACGCCCTGTGAGCTGGAGAACGGCGCGCCGGTCGCCCCCGAACAGCCCTGCCGCCCACCAGGTAAATCCGATCACCCCCACTTGCGAGAGCGCCAGGAAAACAAGAATGGCGAGCAACAGCCGCTTGTCCGCCGGCACGCCGGCCATGAGCCAGGGATCATCGGCGCTCCCGACATACGCGCCGAGTACGCCGCCGAGAAGTTGCAGGCCTGCCTGGACAAGGACTGCGGCAACAAGGGCGGCTATCGGTGGCCAGGCGCTGTGCGCGGAGAAGCGAGGCGGCCCTGTCAGCAGAAGGTTTGCCAAGATCGTGTCTCTCCGGTCACGCGGCGCACCCTGCTACCACGCGAATTTGAACACCCCACGTTGCCCGCCGTCCACACGTGTGGCTCAGTGCGCTTTCAATTAGCGGCAGGCCATCCTATATTGAGGGTGCCGGATTCGTCCGGCTATGGCGATAAATGGACATCGGAATAAGCCTTTCGGACCCGGGGGCGGTACCCGGCGCCTCCACCATCAGCCCATCAGGTTCGGCCATTACCGTGGCGCCCGCTCAGGGGAACCAGATAGTCGGTGGTCTGTTGATGGGGGCGAAATAGGATCGACGAGGGTGTAAAGGGTGCTCTTTTGCCCGGCATGATACCGCCGTTATCGGGTCACCAGAATAGTTGCCAATGACAACTATGCTGAGGCTGCTCTCGCTGCGTAATGCAGTTGGATTAGCCTGAACTTCAAGCCCTGTCGTGTAGCAACGTCAGGCGCGGTTCGGAGGGCACCGGGCAACAGAAGCCCTCCACTTGATCTTTCGCCTCCATGCAGGCGGCATGCAGGCGCACTGTGCGGGCTCGTGCGAAGACTGATGTAGCATGACGGCAGAGCATGACATCGACTATGACGCTCTGGCGCAGGAGGCCATGCGTGGCGTCGTGCGCGCGGTGCTGTCGCGAGTGCAGAAGTCCGGGCTTCCCGGCAATCACCACTTCTACATAGCTTTCGACACCCGCCATCCGGGCGTGGTGCTCTCGAAGCGCCTCAAGAGCAAATACGCGGAAGAAATGACGATCGTGCTCCAGCATCGCTTCTGGGAGCTCATCGTCACGGATGTCCGCTTCGAGGTGAAGCTGACGTTCGACGGCATCCCCGAACGTCTCGTCATCCCCTTCGACGCCATCAAGGTCTTCTTCGATCCGAGTGTGCCGTACGGCCTCCAGTTCGACGAGGCCGGCGCCGCGCGCGACGGCACCAGCAGCGTGGTCGGCCTCAACGAGGATATCGGCATCGGTGGCCAGATCACCGGCGTGCCGGGTCTTGGCCGCGCGTCCCAGCGTCCGGCGGGCGGCGACCGCAAGCGCCCGCCGCGCCGCGCCCGCAACGACAAGGAGGACGAGGCCTTCCCGGTCGGCGAGGAGCAGATGACGGAGGGCGTCCAGGGCGGGCGCCGCATCGAACCAGCCGCGCGTCCGCAGGCAACGCTCGTCCCCGTACCAACGGATGCGGACAGCAGCGGTCAGGTCGCAGCCAACGCGCCCCCGGGGCAGGACAACGTCATAAGCCTCGACCGCTTCCGCAAGAAGCCTTAGGCACCCCAGCGGCCCCCCAGGAAATATCGGCCCGTTCGGCATAGGATCCGAGCGGGCTTCTTTTTTGACGAGCCGGGCGCCGGAGCGTGTGCCCCGAACGAAAAGGGATGGACATGGGACCGATCGGGCTTTTCTCCGGACAATGTGCGCTCGTAACGGGCTCCGCCTCCAACATCGGCCGTGCCATTGCGGAGGCGCTTGCCGTGGAGGGCGCGAACGTCCTGCTTGCGGATGTGGATGGCGAACGCAATGCGGCGACGCTCGCAGCAATCACGGCCGGCGGTGGAAAAGCCGAAGCGATAACGAGCGATCTCTCGACGACCGACGGCTGGCGCAACCTTCTCGCCAAAGTCGGCGACGCTCCCCTCGACATGTTCGTCCATTCGGCCTGCCCGCCGCGCAAGGAGGTGGACGATGCTGCAGCCGTCAGCGAGGCCACCTGGGATGCCTTCCAGAACGTCAACGTGCGCGCGGGTTACTTCCTCGGCCGCGAGATCGCCGGCGCCATGCAGGCACGCGGCACCAAGGGCCGGCTTCTCTTCATCACCTCGCTGCACGCCGAGACGCCGCGCAATCTGCCCCACTACTCCGCCGCCAAGGCCGGGCAGACGATGGTCGTACGCGAGCTTGCCCGCCACTTCGGCCCAGCCGGTATCCGTGTCAACGCCATCGCGCCCGGCGCCATTCCGGGCGGCGGCTTCAATGCGGCAGCTTATGATTTCGACGGCAAGATTGCACTCGGACGACTCGGCGCCGCTGCGGACCTGGCGGGACCTGCGCTGGCCTTGCTTTCGGATCGCTTTGCCGGCTACGTCACGGGCACGACGCTCGTGGTCGACGGCGGCATCGACCTCTTCAACTGGATCAAGCCGCCCTGGGGCTAAGGCGCAATCAGCCCTTCCCGTTCCGGCCGTAGCTGGAGAAGCGCTCCAGCACGCGCACCATCTCGTCGCGTGCGAGCACGTGCGGCGTCCCGAGCATGAGCACCTTGACGTATTGCTCCGCCAGCACCTCGACCTCCTCGGCGAGCGCCAACGCCTCGATGCCGTTGGCACCGACGGCAATCTGGCCATGATTGGCCATCAGGCAGGCATTACGGTGCGCGAGGCCTTCGGCGACGTGGCGGGCCAGCTCCTCGCTGCCGAAGGTGGCGTAAGGCACCAGGGGGATATCGTCGCCGCCCGCGGCTGCCACCATATAGTGAAAGGCCGGGATCGGCCGGCGCGCGCAGGCGAGCACCGTCGCATGCATGGAGTGGCAGTGGACGATCGCACCGACATCGAGCCTGGCGCGGTAGATCGCCAGATGGAACCGCAGTTCGCTCGACGGCGCCTGCTGGCCTGGCGGAACCTGGCCATCGAGCCTGACGCGCACGATATCAGCGGGCGTGAGCACATCGTAGGGGATGCCCGTCGGCGTGATCAGAAGACCATCCTCGAAACGGGTCGAGACGTTGCCCGAGCGACCGGGGGACAAACCCTGGCGGCTCATGGCAACGGCGGTATCGACGACCGCGCGGCGCGCGACCAGCTCGGCCGTTCCGCGCTGCGGGGCCCGCCTGCCCACCCCGACCGCTCTCCCGATCTCACGCGCCATGATCCGACTCCCAATCCTGACCGCGACCCGATAGCCTGCCTCGCCAGGCAACTACGAGAGCCGACATGAGCATGACACCCAACCCTGCCATTCCGATCACCGTTCTCACCGGCTTCCTCGGGTCGGGCAAGACGACGCTCCTCAAGCGTCTG
>CAUJKI010000445.1 GCA_963205015.1 Pseudomonadota bacterium | reverse complement strand
ACGGCCCTGCGCGCCTTCTTGTCGAGCAGCACGCACGTCACGACACTTGCTGCCCCCCGCGCGCTGACGAGGTCCTTGGCAAAGGCGAGCGTGCGTCCGGTGTCGAGAATGTCGTCGATGATGAGGACGTTACGCCCGGTGACATCGAGCTTGAGGTCGCGAAGGATATCTACCTTGCCGACCGACTTGGTGCCGTCCCGGTAGCTGGACACGGAGAGAAAATCGACCTCGGGCGCCAGCCCGGCACGGTGAAGGCCGCGCAGCAGGTCGCTCGCGAAGACGAAGCTGCCCGTCAAGATCGGGACAACCAGCAGGCGATCGAGCTTCAGTCCGGCGATGGCGTCCGCCAACTCGGCGATTCGCCGGGCAATGGTCTCCGCTGTGTAGATAACCTCGACCGCCTCCGGTCCAAGCGTACTGTCAGGCATGTATTTCGCTCGCGGAACATAAACTCAGGGTTGCAGGTGGCTCAGCGCGAGGTATAGCAGGCTCATGACGGCATTGCGATGAGCTGCCGGCAGCGGAATGCGGCGTGCGACCGCATCCGCCGCATCAGGCGGCCCATTACGTGCCACATTCCTTGTTGATTGATCGCGCGACGGCTTCTGCGCACGGCGATCGGCAGGGGCGGCGGCGAGGGCACGAGGCCGCAGGGGGTAACCGGGGTGATCAGGCTCCAGAACGTCGGATTGAAATACGGACGCGGCGAGGACGTGCTGCGCGACGTCTCGTTCCATCTCGAGCCCGGTTCCTTCCACTTCCTGACAGGGCCGTCGGGAGCGGGGAAAACCTCGTTGCTCAGGATGCTGTTCCTATCGCTGAAACCCACCCGCGGCACGCTTGAGCTCTTCAATCAGAATGTCAATCGCGCGGATTCGGGCCGCCGCTCCGAGTTGAGGCGCCGGATCGGCATCGTGTTCCAGGATTTCCGGCTGCTCGATCATCTCTCGACCTGGGAGAACGTCGCGCTGCCGCTGCGCGTGGTCGGCCGCCGGCTCGACGAGTATCGCGAAGACGTGACCGATCTCCTGCAGTGGGTCGG
This sequence comes from Pseudomonadota bacterium, assembly GCA_963205015.1. Classification (GTDB taxonomy): domain Bacteria; phylum Pseudomonadota; class Alphaproteobacteria; order Rhizobiales; family Hyphomicrobiaceae. The sequence goes on along the minus strand of CAUJKI010000445.1, from coordinate 8,666 downwards.
CCTCGGCGAGCGCATGCACGCGAACCCATCGGTTCTCTCGGGCGGCGAGAAGCAGCGCGCGGCCATCGCCCGCGCCGTGATCGGCAAGCCCGAGCTGCTGCTCGCGGACGAGCCGACCGGCAACGTCGATCCGCAGATGGCGCGCCGTCTCCTGCGCCTGTTCGTCGAGCTCAATCGTCTCGGCACGTCCGTCGTCATCGCCACGCACGATCATCAACTCATGCGCCAGTATCGGGCGCCGCGGCTGGAGCTGAACGAGGGCCATGTCAGGATCGTATGACAGGCCGGCATGGCCGCGCGGACGACCGCAGGCATCGCGCACGTACGACGATGTCGACGACTACGCGTCGCCGCCCACCGGCCCGCCGCACCAGGACGATTTCACGCAGCCGCTCGAGCTTGGCGCGCCGGGCCACGACCGTTCCGAGCCTTCGGCCCTGCCACCCGTCGACATGGCGTCGATTCAGGTCAACTCCTCGATCGTGCCCGCGGGCACCGTGACCGGCACATCACTCACCCTGGTCGTGACGATCATGTGCTTCCTCGCGTGCCTCACAGCGGGCACCGTCTACATGATCAACCAGTCCGCGTCGGCCTGGCTGCGCAATGTCTCGAGCGAGGTCACGATCCAGATCGAGCCGCGCGAGAACGTCGACACCGAGCGCGTCGTGCGCGACCTCACCGTTTTCCTTGCCGGTCAGCCCGGCGTGCGCGGCGTCAGGCCGCTGAGCCTCGAAAGCGCCACGGAGCTGATCGAGCCCTGGCTTGGAAAGTCCGAGGTTCTGAAGGAGCTGCCGGTACCGCGCCTCATCGCGCTCGAACTGGACCGCACCGCGCCGCCCGACCTCGAGCGCCTCCGCGCCGGCCTCAGCGAGCAGTTCAAGCACGCCACGCTCGACGATCACCGCCACTGGCAGCAGCAGATTCGTGCGGTGACCCGATCGCTCGCGCTCGGCGGTATCGCAATCCTCGTGCTCGTCGGTGCCGCGACGATGGCGATCATCATCTCCGCGACCCGTAGTGCCATGGCTTCCAACCGCGAAATCGTCGAGGTGCTCCACTTCGTGGGCGCGACCGATCGCTTCATCGCGCACGAGTTCGAGACCCAGTTCCTGCGACTTGGCATCCGCGCGGGCTTCGTCGGCGCCGTCTGTGCGATGGGTATCTTCTTCCTGATGCCGTCGATTACCGAGTTACTCGGCGGAGGCGCGCTCACCATGGCGGAGTTCCGTCGACTGATCGGCTCCGGCACGCTCGATTTGCTGGGTTATCTCGTCCTCGTCCTCGTCGTGCTCATCATTGCCGTGCTGTGCATGTTCACGTCGCGCATCAGCGTCAAGCGCATCCTGCACAGCCAGCACTGAGCCGAGGGGAGACAACCGCCGATTGCCGCATCCGACGTCCCGCGCGTTGACACAGGTCGGGATGTGGGCACAAATCCGCTTCGCGTTCGGCGCCGGCGCCGGCGCACAAGGGGGAGCTGCCGGATCCTGCCGATGCTGCGGATCATCAAAATCCTGCTGAGCCTTGTGGTCGCCGGTCTCCTCGGCGGCTTCATCGCCTTTGCAGTCAGCGCCACGGCCCTCAACGAGCCGTCGGGACAGCGCGCGGATGCGATCGTGGTGGTCACGGGCGGCGAGGACCGCATAAATGTGGCGCTCGCTCTTCTTCGTCAGGGTAGCGGCCGCCGCCTGCTGATCTCAGGCGTCAATCCGCGCACGAGTGAGGCTGCAATTCGCGATCATGCGGGCGAGCGGCGCCAGCTCTTCGACTGCTGCGTCGACATCGGCCGCGAGGCCAGCGACACGATCGGCAATGCAGAGGAAACGCGCGACTGGACGGCGGGACACGGCTACCGATCGCTGATCGTGGTCACATCGAGCTATCACATGCCGCGCACGCTCACCGAATTCGCGCGCGCCATGCCGGAAATCGAGTTTGTGCCGCACCCTGTCGTCTCGCGGCAGATGCGTGACCGGTTGTGGTGGCAGCATCCGGCCTCGCTACGCCTGCTCGCGAGCGAGTATGTGAAATTCATCGCGTCCGCGACCCGCCTCGGCTGGGCGCGTGCCCAGGGCCTTTTCGGCTCGGGCCGGACGCAATCGGCGACAATCGCGCGCTGAAGCGACGTTATCCAAAGCCCACGATGATCCGGCCACGGCCTGTGGACGCCACGGAACGGCTGACCTATAAGGCCTCACATGCGGACGCAGCCCTTCCGGCGCGAATCCGGCGTCAATGATTCGATGTGGTCATGGAGATGCTGTCGGCCGTCCGGCAGCATTGGAACCTCGAAAGGCAGGCATGTCCGAGGAGGCCCGCGAGCAGGCCAGCAGGATCGAGCAGCTTTGCGCCGAGCACGGCTTGCGCATGACCGCGCCGCGGCGCGTGATCGCACGCGTGCTCTCCGAAGCCTCCGATCACCCGGATGTGGACGAGGTCTATCGGCGCGTGCACGCAGTCGATCCCCGCATCTCGCTCTCGACCGTCTACCGGACCGTCGGCCTGCTGACCCGCAAGGGCATCATCGCGCGGCACGACTTCGGCGCCGGGCGGATGCGCTTCGAGGAGGCCTCAGGCGAACATCACGACCATCTCATCAACGTCGAGACGGGCGCCGTGATCGAGTTCCACAACGAAGATATCGAGCGACTGCAGGAGCGCGTCGCCAAGGAGCTCGGCTTCGAGCTCGTCGGCCATCGGCTGCAGCTTTTCGGCGTGCCGCTCAAGCGACGGCGCGAGCGCTAGCTAGACGGCAGCGGACACCGCCACTTCATCGCCGATCGACAGCTCTCCGCCCTCGACAATCTTCGCGTAGACGCCGAGATCGCTGTGACCCCACGTGCGCAGGAGCAGCGTCGGAAGGCCCATATCGCGTGCGCCCGTCTGCGGATCGACGTTCGTCGCGTCGCATCGCCCCGTCAGGTCGACGACCTTCGTACGCACGTCGCCGAGAGACAGCTCGCGCCCGACCCAGCCAAGCTCCGCCCAAGGCGGGATACCATCAATGTAGACATTGGCGCGAAAGCGCAATGGATCGACCCGCCGCCCCATGACACGCTCGACATCCCGCACGGTTGCCAGGTTGACGACGTGCACGCACTTGAACGCCACGTCCGAGAAAGTGTGCCCAGGCGCAAAGACGACCTTCGGCGGTCCGCGCAGCTCGGCCTTCATGTAGGCGGCAAAGAACTGCTCGATCATTTTGCGGCCGAGCGGCGTCGAGAGCTGTCCCCGCGCGACCTGCTTCCCCGCGCGCATGATGGTCAGCGTCTCGGTAGCGTCGTCGAACGTGGTGGCGAGCGTCGCGAGCCGCTCGTCGCGCATCAGCATCAGGAATGTGATTTTGGGGAGATGGCGCGGGTTTTCGGAGTCGAAGCGGCCCGGCCCGTTTTCGATCGCGTAAGCACGATCGAATGGCATGGTCCCGCCAGCCTCGAGCGTCACGCGATCGCGCGCCTCTCCGCTCAGGCCCTTGACGGCATATCGGTAGAGAGCCGTGACCGTGGGCGCCGCTGATCCCGTCATCGTGCGCCGCCTTCCCGCGCGCTATTCGGCTTCGCGCTTTGCCTTCTCGATCTCGATCATGCGCTTGTCGACGTAGTCTCCGACGATCTGCTTCAGATCTTCGTTCTTGTCCTCGAAGAAATGCCCGGCGCCGGGAATGATCGTGTGCTCGATCTTGATGCCCTTCTGCGTCTTGGTCTTGCGCGACATTTCCTCGACGGCCGCGCTCGGCACGACCTTGTCGCGCTCGCCGGAGATCAGGAGGCCGGACGAGGGACACGGCGCGAGGAACGAGTAGTCATAGAGGTTCGCCGGCGGCGCTACGCAGATGAAGCCGTCGATCTCCGGACGCCGCATGAGAAGCTGCATCGCGATCCACGTGCCGAACGAGACACCGGCAATCCAGCACGAGCGGCTGTCGACATTCTGGAGCTGGAGCCAGTCAAGTGCGGAAGCGGCATCGGCAAGCTCCCCCGGCCCGTTGTCGAAATAGCCCTGGCTGCGCCCGACGCCGCGGAAGTTGAACCGCAGCACTGAGAAGCCGCGTTCCGTGAAGGTGTAATAGAGGTGGTAGACAATCTGGTTGTTCATCGTCCCGCCGAACTGCGGGTGCGGATGGAGAATCAGCGCGATTGGGTTTTCGCTGCGCCCTTCGTGATGGTAGCGGGCCTCGAGACGGCCGGCCGGGCCGTTGATCATGATTTCGGGCATGGGACCTTTCGGGCTTTCTGCGCTCGGGGGCGGGGATCGGTCGGGGCTGAGCGACGGCATCCGTATGCACACGATGCGGCCCAGATCGGCATCTTCAGGCGCGGCATCGAAAATACTTGACTTGCTCGCTCGGAATTTTCATATACAGGTCAGGATTTAGAAACGCTCAAAACTGAGCGTTGCCGTACCGGGCCTGTGTCGCGCGTCTCTTAGCACGTAACCATGCCTCGAATGCAAGGTCGTTGTGGCTGCACGGCATCGCTCCTGAGGGCGGCCCGGCCGACTGACCCAGCAGGTACGCCGCGGTCCTTGGGCAGGTTGCGTGAGACGGGTCGGACCATGGAACTGAACACCAAAGGGCGCTACGCCGTGATGGCGATGGCAGACCTCGCCAGCCAGAGCTCGGCCGAGGCCACCCCCCTCCCGGCCATTGCCGAGCGCCAGCAGATCTCGATCGCCTACCTCGAGCAGATCTTCATTCGCCTGCGCCGGGCCGGCCTCGTCGAAAGTGCCCGCGGCCGGGCCGGCGGCTACCGGCTCGCCCGGCCGGCGGGCGAGATCGTGATCGCCGACATCATGTCGGCCGTCGAGGAAGACACGCGCATGACGCGCTGCCGCGGTGAGGACGGCGCACCCTGCCTCCCCGGCCACCGCTGCCTCACGCACAATCTCTGGGAGGCCCTCGGCGCCCGGATCGCCGACTTCCTTGCCACCGTGACACTGCAGGACGTGCTCGACGGCCTGCCCGTGCACCCGGGGCAGCCCGCCGCCGTCGAGGCCTTTATCAGCCCTGCGGGGGTCCGCACCGCACGATGACCACTCAGCGCACATGCCTCGACTGGAACGCGACGGCGCCGCTGCTCCCCGAAGCGCGCGCGGCAGTCGAGCGTGCGCTAGACGTGTACGGCAATCCTTCATCGGTCCACGCCGAAGGGCGACGCGCCCGCGCCATTGTCGAGACTGCGCGCGAGCAGGTTGCAGCCCTCGTGGGCGCGAAGCCGTCAGAGATCATATTCACGAGCGGTGCCACTGAGGCTTGCGCCATGGTCCTGGCCGCGCCTTTCGCGGCAATCCTGCTCGCCGGCATCGAGCACGACGCCGTATTGAGGCCCGCCGAGGCCGCGACGGGCGCTCACACCGCGCTCGAGGTGAGCGCGGATGGCCGCATCGATATCGCGAACCTTGCGGACAAGCTCCGTTCGGCAGTTGCCGCGCATGGCACCGGCAGCACGCTCGCCGTCCTTCAGCTCGCGAACAACGAAACCGGCGTGCTGCAGCCCCTCACCGAAGTGACCGCAATCGCCCGCGAGGCCGGCGCGCTCGTCTTCACGGATGCGGCCCAGGCCGCAGGGCGCATCCCCGTCGACTTCGCGGCACTCGCCGTGGATTTCATGGCTCTTTCTGCACACAAGCTCGGCGGCCCCAAGGGCATCGGCGCGCTCGTCGTACGCGATGGCCACGATCTGCCCGCGCTGATCCGTGGCGGTGGTCAGGAGCGGCGGCGCCGCGGCGGGACCGAGAACATCCCCGGCATTGCCGGCTTCGGCGCGGCGGCCGAGGTCGCACGCAGGGCGATCGTTGAGCGCGACCGTATCGCGCACCTGCGCGACCGTCTCGAAACAGGCCTTCTCGATCTGACCCCGGATGCCCATATCATTGGCATGGGCGCTGAGCGGCTGCCCAATACGACCTGCATCGCGCTCTCCGGCCTTTCTGCCGAGACGGCGGTCATCCGCTTCGACCTCGCGGGCATTGCCGTCAGCGCAGGCGCCGCGTGCTCGGCCGGCAAGATCGGTGCGAGCCACGTCCTCATGGCCATGGGCCTCGATGAGCCGACGGCGCGGTCTGCCGTCCGCATCAGCATCGGCCCGACGACCACCGACCACGACATCGACCGCTGTATCGCCGCCTGGCGCGAGATCGCAGCCCATCCCAGGGCACAGTCCGCCGCCTAGCACGAAGCAGCAGAAACGACACGATCAGGAGCACGGAGAAGAACAAGATGGCCGCCGTTCAAGAGACCATCGAACAGGTCAAAGCAATCGACGTCGACAAGTACAAGTACGGCTTCGAGACCGACATCGAATCCGAGAAGGCCCCGCGCGGCCTCAGCGAGGACATCGTCCGCTTCATCTCCGCGAAGAAGGGCGAGCCGGCCTGGATGCTGGAGTGGCGCCTCGACGCCTACCGGCGCTGGCGCGCGCTCAAGGAGCCGACCTGGGCGAAGCTGCAGTATCCGAAGATCGACTTCGAGGACCTCTACTACTATTCCGCGCCCAAGGGCACGACAGGCCCGAAGAGCCTCGACGAGGTGGACCCGCAGCTTCTCGCGACCTACGCGAAGCTCGGCATCCCGCTGAAAGAGCAGGAGCTTCTCGCCGGCGTGCGCAAGGTCGGCGAGCCGAGCCCGAGCGGCGAAGGCGGGGCCAACGGCTATGCCAGCCTCGCCGGCAAGGTCGCAGTCGACGCCGTATTCGATTCAGTCTCGGTCGTGACAACGTTCAAGAAGGAGCTGGCCAAGGCCGGCGTCATCTTCTGCTCGATCTCGGAAGCCCTGCGCGAGCACCCCGAACTCGTGAAGAAGTATCTCGGTACGGTCGTACCGCAGTCCGACAACTTCTATGCTGCGCTCAACTCGGCGGTCTTCTCGGACGGCTCGTTCGTCTACGTCCCGCCGGGCGTGCGCTGCCCCATGGAGCTTTCGACCTACTTCCGTATCAACGAGAAGGACACCGGCCAGTTTGAGCGCACGCTCATCATCGCCGACAAGGGGAGCTACGTCTCCTATCTCGAAGGCTGCACGGCCCCGATGCGCGACGAGAACCAGCTCCACGCCGCCGTGGTCGAGCTGATCGCCCTCGACGATGCCGAGATCAAATACTCGACCGTCCAGAACTGGTACCCCGGCGACAAGGACGGCAAGGGCGGCATCTATAACTTCGTGACCAAGCGCGGCGACTGCCGCGGCAAGAACGCAAAAATCTCGTGGACTCAGGTTGAAACCGGCTCAGCCATCACCTGGAAGTATCCGAGCTGCATCCTGCGCGGCGACGGCAGTCGCGGCGAGTTCTACTCGATCGCGATTTCGAACGGTCACCAGCAGGTCGACAGCGGCACCAAGATGATCCACCTCGGGCGCAATACGACAAGCCGGATCATCTCCAAAGGCATTGCCGCGGGCAAGTCGCAGAACACCTATCGCGGCCTCGTCTCGGCTCATCGCAAGGCCACGGGCGCGAGGAATTTCACCAACTGCGACAGCCTCTTGATCGGCGACAAGTGCGGCGCCCACACGGTCCCCTATATTGAGGCCCGCAATTCCTCGTCCCAGTTCGAGCACGAGGCGACGACCTCGAAGATCTCGGACAACATGCTCTTCTACTGCACGCAGCGTGGACTATCGCAGGAGGAGGCGGTTGCCCTCGTCGTCAATGGCTTCGTCCGCGATGTCCTTCAGCATCTGCCCATGGAGTTCATGGCCGAGACTCAGAAGCTGATCGGCATCAGCCTCGAAGGCAGCGTGGGGTAGCTGGAATGGGATGAACATCGTTCGATTAGCCTTCGGTGGGTAAATTTCATGTGCGAAAGCCTGCCAATTCAAGCCGGAATGTGTAGGATGGCGACATTCGGCCACATGCCGGACTAAAAAAGATGGTGTCGGGACGAGGGGCCCTGCACCACGAAGTGCTGGGAAGCGAAGCGCGGGGGCGCCAATTGCGGTGGCTGCCCAATCTGAGGAGTGAGCGATGAGTGACGCAGCTGGTTTCGGTCAGGTGATGATGAGGGCGCGGCTCACACGTGAGATCGGGGAGAGCGAAGCCAAGCAGCGCAACGCCCTCTCGATCAAGCGGCCCGGCCTGATGCTTCGCCAAGGCTCTCAGGTGACCGTTCTCGAGACCCTGGAGCAAGGCCAGGCCTTCTTGGTGGAGTTCGGGCACAAATCGCCGGACGCCTGTGATTGGCTTGGCGTGCTCTACCCCTCGGAGATCGAGCTGGAAGGGGCGAACCCCCAGCAGGCCGCCTGAGCCACTACCGACCTGAGCGAGCTGACGACACGGGGGTGCCGCGGCAGCGGCGCTGATGGATGAGTATTTGCGGCTCTCGGCGAGCCGCCGTTGGATGATGACATTCCCTCTGCCCGCTTGCGGGCGAGGGGACGGAACTTAGGAGACCCGTACGGTCATGCTCGAGATAAAGAACCTGCACGCTCGCATTGCCGAGGACGGCGCCGAGATCCTGCGCGGCATTGATCTCGTGGTCCCGAAAGGTGAGGTCCACGCGATCATGGGCCCCAACGGCTCCGGCAAGTCGACGCTCGCCTACGTGCTCGCCGGTCGCGACGACTACGAGATTACCGAGGGTGACATCCTCTGGAACGGCGAATCGATCCTCGAGATGAGCCCCGACGAGCGCGCCGCAAAGGGCGTGTTTCTCGCGTTCCAGTACCC
>CAUJKI010000444.1 GCA_963205015.1 Pseudomonadota bacterium | reverse complement strand
CGCTCCTTTGCCCTCGAGGATCGCATTCGTTGCGACCGTCGTGCCGTGAATATGCACTACGGTTTGACCAGACCGGAGGGCCTCAGGGCACAGTTCGAGTACCCTCTGCACTCCGGCGCGGACGCCGCCGACGACGTCCTTCGTCGATGGCGTCTTGGTTGTAAATATCTGCTCGTTGTTGGCGAGACAGACCACGTCCGTGAAAGTGCCGCCGATATCTATGCCGATTTCGATCATGATTGGTTGTTTGACTTTACGGACATGCTGTCGATCAACGCAGAAAGCTCAACGGTCCTTCCAGGCGGGCACCGGGTACTGGACCTTGCTGGCACCTGCGAGTTCGCCCGGATAGACGATGACCTTCTTGCCGTTCTGGTATTGGACGATGCTGAGCTTCGTCAGGAGCTGATGGACCCCGTTCCGGCTGGCGACGAACTTGAGTTTGCCGAACGGCGAGTCTGTCTCCGCAGCAGCCAAGCTCTTGATCAGCGCATCCGGCTCCGTCCCCGCCGACTTGATGGCATCGAGGACGAGCATCATCGCGGAGTAGGACATGGGAGCCCAATCCTGCGGATCGGGCCGCTCAGGAAACTTCTTCTTGAACGCTTCCATCCAGCTGACGCTGGCGGGGTAGCCAGATTCAGGAATCCAGGTGGTGTAGCCAAGGACGCCGTCACCGGACCTGCCGACCGCCGGATAGAACTCCTGGGAGAAGATCTCGGGCATCACCATGAGCTTCGGCGAGAAATTGACTTCGCGGCTCTGCTTGACGATCAGAATATTGTCTGCGGCGTAGGCCTGTGTAACGAGGATGTCCGGATTGGCTGCTTTGAGGCGCGACAGCAATGGCAGCACACTCGGGCTACCGCTTTTGAAGCTCTCCTCAGCAACGACCTTGAAGCCGCCGTTGTCCAACGCCTCCTTCAGCAGCTTGACGCCTGACGTGCCGTAGACACCGTTCTCGTAAGCGATGGCTACAGTGCTCGGCCGCGGCTGGAGGCTCTTGAGGAAATCAGTGACCGACTCTGCGATGTAGTAGCTGTATGGATAAAAGTGGAAGTACCACGGTTCCTTGCCGACGGCGTCCTCGACGATTGGCGCGGAAGCGCCGACGATGAACAGCGGCTTCTTGTATTGAGCTACGGCTTGCGCGACCGCCATCGCGACCGTGCTCGAGTATATGCCAACGATTGCGGCGACCTTGTCGCGGACGATCAGCCTCTGGGCCAAGCCCACGCCGACCGTGGGATTCGCCTGATCGTCGCCGAGGATCATCTCGACCTTCTTGCCATTGATCCCGCCTTTGGCGTTCACCTCATCGACCGCCATGGCGAAGCCGCGGCGCATGTCCTCCCCAACCACGGAATAGGCGCCGCCGCTCAGTGGGGCCATGGCGCCAATGCGGATCGTATCCTGCGCTCTTACCGATCCGATTCCCGCGACCGTTATCACAAGCGCAGCAAGGCAGTGACGCAAACATTTCATCGTCGCTTCTCCCTATAGTCGGTTCAGGCTTCTTGGATGCGGCTCAGCCGAAGGCGATGGATCTCGTCCAATTGACGTATGCTATTTTGAGAAGGAGCGGATGAGCTCCTGCGCGTTTCCGCCAAGAAACTTCGCAAGAACCTCAGGCTTGAGCGGAAGCGATTTGGCCTCATTGACCGCGCGATCGAACGGGATCATCGAGTCCGTCGCGAACAGGATCTGGTCCTGCAGGAGATTGTTTGCGAACCGAAGAAGGATGTCCCAGCCGGCATTCTCGGCCGCGACGTATTTCGGCGCGATACCGCCAATCTCGATGTAGACCGACCGGTGCTTGCGCGCGATCGCGACGCTCTCGTGAACCCACGGCCAGCCGCCGTGATTCATGATGATCTTCAGTCCGGGGAAATCGCAGGCCACTTCGTCGACGTAGATCGGGCGGCCGTAGTCGATCGTTCGATCGTTCGAATAATTGATGCCGGTATGGATCGCGACCGGAATCCCGTACTCGAGGCATTTGTAGTAGAGCGGATAGAATTTCTTGTCGTTGGCATAGAGCCGGCTGGCAAACGGCTGAACATTGAGGCCACGCAGCCCGAGGGTCTCGACGGATCGCTTGAGCTCATTCACTGCGATCAGACCGTCTGACGCATTCACCGATGCAAAGCCGACAAAGCGATCGGGATGCTTTCGAGCGATCTCGGCGACCTGGTCATTCTCCTCGCGGTAGTCCCCCGATGACCACTCGGCCTGCATGACGGCCCGATCGATGCCCGCGGCATCGAGGAGGGAGAGCAACTGCGGAAGGGAATATGAAACAGCCGACAGGTCGAAGATGTCCAAGTAGCGCTTCATGTAGTCGGTTCGAGTCCCGACTCGATCAGGCTTGGGCACCTGAACCCTGAAATCGATGATCATGGCTCCTCATTCGCGATATCACTGCAATATATTGCTTGCATATTGTTGATGAAGGAACGAAACGACGTCAAGTGCAAAAGTTCATGCCGCCGACCGCTCCGCGGCGATGCTAGATGGGCGGGCAGTCGGTGCAGCGAGGAAGGCGAGGGATGAGCGAGAGGTTGGCCGACCAGGCCTACAAGTGCATTGAAAGGATGATCCTGACGGCGGAGCTCAAACCGGGGGCGTGGTTCGCCGAAACCGCAATTGCTGAACGGATCGGGCTGGGACGAACCCCTGTACGAGAGGCCGTGCAGCGGCTTGCATTCCACCGACTGGTCGAAGTCGTTCCCGGGAGGGGGCTCAGAGTGACGGACGTGAACGTCCGTGATCAGCTCCTGATCGTGGAGCTTCGACGCGAGATCGAACTGCTTCTGGTCCGGCGCGCAGTCCGATTACGCACACCTGGCGAGGCGCTCGGGTTCCGTGAGCTGTCCGGCACGATGGGTGCTTTGAGCTCCATGGAGGACGCCACAGATTTCTACAAGCTGGATCTCGAATTCAAAATGCAGTTGCTGTCCGCGGCCAAGCACCCCTACGCGTCAGATGCGATTGCGCCGCTTTGGTCCGCATCTCGTCGCTTCGCCTGGGTCTACAAAACCGCGCAAGATACAGCACTTGTCGCCGATCAGCTCTGCCGAACAATGAATGCCATCGCTGAAGGAGATGAGTCTGCTGCCGCCGCGACCACAATAGAGCGTATGGATTACCTCGCACGCTTTGCGCACGCGACCCTCAGTCTGAGCGTGCCACACGCCTAATTGTTGCCTCGCTATTCGAAGATGGCGGTCTGAGACATTGGCATTGAGGTGGGCGGGTAGCTCGCCGCAGTCCTACTGTCCATCCAGATTGGTGGTGCGCCTCAAGATAATGATGCGCTCGCGCGTGTGCCCTGGCGGGTCTTCACTCGGCACGCTGGCGTAAGAGGAACCCTGATCTGCTTGCGTCTACAGTGCAAGCATATTGCAGATATCGTACGGTATCATTCGTTTGTCGGCGCCTCAGCAAGGCTGCACATAGTACGGGTCATCGCCCAGCCGAACAATGCCATGTGCATTGATGCGCATCACTTTGACCTGCGGGCATTTCGAGATCGCAACGGCAGACGAGCAATGTCAAAATCGGAGTTTCCAGGCCCTGGCCTTTCGACCGACCACTGGCCCCAGATCAACGCTCTGGCGGCCAACCTCACCTCAGAACAGGCAATCTGGATCAGCGGCTACTTTGCAGATCGTGGTCATTCGGTGCGCAGTGCGACGGCATCCGACGTAAGCTTCGGTGGGGCGGTCTCTCCGCACACACCCGCACCCTACGCCGCTTTGTCCCGCAGCATTCCGGTTCTGTTTGCGAGCGAGACGGACAATAGCGCGGGGCTTGCCAGGCCGGTCGCCGACGCGGCCAAGGCGCAGGGTATCCCCACAGTCCAGCTTTGCGATATGGCCGACTACAAGCTCCGCCGCCTGAAGGAAGAGCCGGACCTGCCGGTCGACTTGATCGCAGACCTCGAGCTTGCCCTTGCAGCGATTGAGGCTCACCAGTGACCAAAGGGGGCGTGAGATGCAGCAACGGCCTATAAAGATCAGAGCGCAACTCGGAGAAGCAATTCTGGTCTCTCCTGCCGATGCTATTCTGGCGACGGATCGAGACGGCGCTATCCATTTCTGGAATCCAGGCGCGGTCCGCATTTTCGGATTCACCGAGGAAGAAGCCGTCGGCGCTTCGCTCGATCTGATCATTCCGGAACGTTTGCGCAAGCGCCATTGGGATGGCTGGCAGCATGTCATGGAGAGTGGCGAGACACGCTACGGGACCGGCGACCTCCTTGCCGTCCCGGCCGTGACCAGGGATGGACGCCAGATTTCCATCGAGTTCACCATCATCCTGCTGCGAGACGCCGATCATGAAATCATCGGAATGGCTGCGATCCTGCGCGACGTCACGGCACGCTTCGAGGAAACCCGTCGACTGAGGCGCCAGTTGGCGGCGCGTTCGTGCTAGCCTGGCATCTTCGGGGAAATGCTCGAGCCCGAACTAGGCGCCGCGGCGGGTTGCCACCAGGCGCCAAGCGCAGGCGCGCGGCGACAATTCCCGCGCAAACGTCCATATGTCTACGTTGCGGCGTGCCGGTGGCACTTCTTTGATCAATTGGCCGGCAGCATTGCGGGAAAGGTTGAAGACTTCCCCGACGAAGCGGACTGTAATCGTTATATGCGTCGCGTCGATCATGCCGTCGATGATCTGAGGCGGCTCAATGCGTGCAAACAACGTCTCGACGCTTAATCCCTTTGCTTCGCGATCGGTGATTGCGTCTTCGAATGCCTTGTAGACATCTGGCGAGACCAGTCTTCCGAGCGTCTCGCTATCGCCAGCGTTGAACGCCGCAATGATCGTCTCGTAGGAGTTGAGGATTCGGGCGAGAAAGGCGTCGAGTGTCGCGGTCGCGGTGGTCTCGCGGCGAAGTATCTCCGATACAAGCGCATCGAGGTCCACGCGCGTTGCCTCCTCAAGAAGGGACGCAGCAGCTTGAGCGTCGACCGCATTGTCGCGTTCCCGGCGCACGTCCTCGATGGCTACCATTCCTGCCAGATGTGCGCGCCAACTGGAGGCGATCCAATAGACGGCGAGCGCATACATCAACCAGGCGATCGCCGAACCACCGCTCTCTTCAGGCATGGCCATCTCCACGTTTTCCGCCGAGCGCATTCAATGCACCTTTCTGCTGATCGAAGCGCGGCAGGGTCTCGAACGAATGGAATGGTGGCGGCGACGACAAGGTCCACTCGAGGGTCGTCGCTCCCGCCCCCCACGGGTTGTCGCCGGCAACGCGTTTGCGCCAGAAGGCTTCGGCGACGGTGACGAAGAAGATGAGGAAGCCCGCCGCAGCTATGTAGGAGCCGATCGAGGAAATGAAGTTCCAGTGCGCAAAGGCATCGGGGTAGTCGGCGTAGCGGCGCGGCATGCCGGCGAGGCCGAGAAAGTGCTGCGGAAAGAACACCATGTTAACGCCGGTGAACATCAACGCGAAGTGCAGCCGACCGAGCCACTCCGAGTAGAGATAGCCCGACATCTTCGGGAACCAGTAGTAGAAGCCGGCGAAGATGCCGAACACCGCGCCGAGCGACAGTACGTAGTGGAAATGCGCGACGACGTAATAGGTGTCGTGCAGCACCGTATCGATACCGACATTGGCGAGCACGACGCCGGTCACACCACCGATCGTGAAGAGAATGACGAAGCCGAGCGCCCAGAGCATGGGGACGCGGAAGCGGATCGATCCGCCCCACATGGTGGCGATCCAGGAGAAAACCTTGATGCCGGTCGGAACGGCGATCACCATCGAGGCGAGCGCGAAATAGCGTGCCGCGTTGAACGACATGCCGACCGTGTACATGTGATGGGCCCAGACGATGAACCCGATGAAGCCGATGGCGACCATCGCATATGCCATGCCGAGATAGCCGAATATCGGCTTGCGGGCGAAAGTCGACACGACATGGCTGATGATCCCGAACGCCGGCAGGATCATGATGTAGACTTCGGGATGACCGAAGAACCAGAACAGATGCTGGTAGAGTATCGGATCCCCACCCCCGGCAGCGGCAAAAAATGTCGTCCCGAAGTTCCGGTCAGTCAGGAGCATGGTGATCGCACCTGCCAGCACGGGCAGTGAGATCAGCAGCATGAAGGCGGTCACCAACATGCTCCAGGCGAAGAGGGGCATCCTATGCATGTTCATGCCGGGGGCACGCATGTTGAAGATGGTTGTGATGAAGTTGATGGCGCCGAGGATTGACGAAGCGCCGGCCACATGGATCGAGAGGATTACAAAGTCGACCGCCGGACCGGGTTGCCCGGATGTCGAGAGAGGTGGGTAGAGTGTCCATCCGCCGCCGTGCCCCGTGGCACCAGAAGCGCCCTCGACGAAACCCGACATGCAGAAGAGGATGAAGGCTATGACCAGCAGCCAGAACGAGATGTTGTTCAGGCGCGGGAAGGCCATGTCCGGCGATCCGATCATGAGCGGCACCAGCCAGTTGCCGAAGCCGCCGATCAGCGCCGGCATGACCACGAAGAAGATCATCACCAGCCCGTGCGCGCTGACGATCATATTGAATACAGTAGGGTCGGCGAAGAACTGGAGCCCGGGCTCCTGCAACTCCATCCGGATGAGGACCGAAAGCGCGGTGCCGACGACGCCGGCGAGGCTCGCAAAGATCAGATAGAGCGTCCCGATGTCCTTGTGGTTGGTCGAGAAGAACCAGCGCGCCCAGAAGGACGGTCTATCGGCATCGTGTATGGTCGCGGCCGTCATGTCTCTCTCCCGCAGCCCTCAAAGTTTGTGCGTCACCTGCGGCTGTCGAGCGGGAACGACCGGCTCGGCATAAACACGCATCCGGCCACTGGCCGACATTCCGGCGCCAAGCACCTCCTCATCGAGATCGACATCGATGAGCTGCGGCGTTTCGCCTTTGAGGATTTCGATTGCTGCGCAGGCAATGGGGGATGCTGTGCCACCACCGCCCCATCTCGCCGGCATGGTGCCTTCCGCATCGAGAATGGTCTTGGTGCCTGTTCGCGCCGAAGCCGATCCTTGTGCTTCGACGACGATCACCAGGGCGAAAGGCCGCCGAGCCACAGCAAGATCGGCGGTGATCTGGAGAACATCGGTTCTCGAAGAACCTGCGGTTCGCTTAGTCATCGCCATCGTCCTCCGACGGCTTGTGATGCCTCGCGCCGAGAGCGAAACGGGACCCACTCTGCAAGACGGAGGCTTGGTCAGCTCCTCCATCTTGCTCAACGCATTAATGCAATCAAACGAATTTAATGGGTCGATTAATGCAATAATAGTGATATATGGAGCTGGGGAGAGCCCCATGGATATCGAGCTTGCACGGACCTTTATTGAGATCGTCAAGACGCGCAGCTTTGTGCGTGCGGCGGAGCATCTGAATATCAGCCAAACAGCCGTCAGCGCCCGCGTCCGGACGCTGGAAGAGCGTCTGGGTCGCTCGGTATTTGTCCGCAACAAGAATGGGGCCTCGCTGACACCGGCGGGTGAGCAGTTTCTGCGCTATGCGCCGATGTTCGTGCAGCTCTGGGAGAGGGCGCGCCATCAGGTGGCAGTGCCGAAGGGGCGACGCGGAGTTCTGACCATCGGGGGCGAATTGAGCTTATGGCACCCCTGGCTCGTGGACTGGCTGCACTGGATGCGCCGCACCGCGCCGGATGTGGCGCTGCGTGTTCAGGTCGGCTTGCCCGAGAGCTTGACGGATCAGGTTGCCGCTGGCGCCTTAGATGTTGCGGTCATGTATGCCCCCCAATACCGGCCCGGCGCTCGCGTCGAGCGGCTCCTTGAGGAGAAGCTGGTGCTGGTGACAACCGATACCGACGCAAAAGCCGCCGAGCCGGACCGCTATGTCTACGTCGATTGGGGGCCGGATTTCGCGCACCATCACGAGCTCAGCTTTCCCGAGGACACCAACCCTGGCTTGTTTGTTGGGCTTGGTCCCCTGGCCCTGACCTATATCCTGGAGGCGGGTGGATCGGGGTATTTTCGCCAGCGCGTCGTGGCTCCGCTCATTGCTGCGGGGAAGCTGCATCCAGTCGCTGGCGCCCCCAGTTTTGTTTATCCCGTCTATGCCGTGTGCTCCGCTCACGCCGACGATGTCCTGATCACGCTTGCTCTCGACGGCCTGCGGAGCATCGCCGCAGCGAACAAGGCGGAGATGGGCCTATAAGACGATGCGTCTTCTCTTGAACTACACGCAGGTTCGGCCTGAGCGCGGCTTCGGCGATCGCATCGTTGTAGTCGCTCTTCTGCCCCCTCACGAACGGCTTCACATAGATCGCTGGAATGATCCGTGGCTCGTGCCCGAGTTGGCGAAGAATGCGACTGATGAAGTGCGGACTGAGGCAGGCTTCCATGCCCACGACGCTGGGCGGGAGTGCTTTGAAGGTATCGGTCAGCGCGAGTCGCTTAATCTTACGACGAAACGCAATCTTACCTGCGATGTCGAAGGCGACGAGGTGAAAGACGCCCTTGCCGATATCGATGCCGATCGAGGCAAGAGCGGGCGTCGTATCATTCATGAACTGCTTCTAACCGCTGGGGGAAGCAGCCGGTCCATTCCACTAGCGGACACCACGACCGAACCATTGCGTACGAGATGAGC
The DNA here is from genome assembly GCA_963205015.1 of Pseudomonadota bacterium. Lineage (GTDB taxonomy): Bacteria > Pseudomonadota > Alphaproteobacteria > Rhizobiales > Hyphomicrobiaceae. Next base: position 9,420 of record CAUJKI010000444.1, on the reverse strand, counting down.
GTGGGAATGGTACGTCCGCTATGCATTCGCAGCAGAAGCTAGGTCAAGCGCACAACGGTGACCGACCGACGCGATCGAGCCCTTGGTTCCCGGTGGCAGGCCCACATCGATGCTGGCGAGTTCACGCGGTCTGCCAGCAACGGTGAACTGCTTCATGGCTTCTTGCCCATCGCAGGTCCCTGCGCGTTGCAATACCGAGACCTGCACGGCAAGATGCCTCAAGCTTGCTCCCGATGTGAAAGGGTGCCATGGCGGGCGGCTGCTTAGAGCGCGTTGAAAACTCAGTTCTGCAATACCGCGCAATTGAGAGGCGAGTGAAAATGACGACGGATGCCAAGGTCACGGCTTCTCATGCGGTCCTGCAAATACTCGCCGACAACGGTGTCGACCGCGTCTTCATGGTGCCCGGCGAGAGCTTTCTCTGGTTGCTGGACGCATTCAATGACTTTCCGAAAATCGACGCTGTTTCCTGTCGCCACGAGTCGGGGGCGGGATTCATGGCCTGCACTGACGGCCGCCTCACGGGGCGCCCAGGCGTACTGATGGTGAGCCGGGGACCAGGCGCCAGCAACGCCACGATTGCGTTACATCTCGCACAGCAGGATGCCGTACCTCTTCTCGTGATCATCGGCCAAGTTGCGCGCGCCGATATCGGTCGCGCGGCGTTCCAGGAAATCGACTACAGGCAGATGTACGGCGCGCTCGCGAAATGGGTCTGCGAGGTGTCCGATCCCGCCCAGATTCCCGAGGCCTTCATGAAGGCCATGCGGCTTGCAACGAGTGGTACGCCGGGTCCTGTTGTGATCGTGCTGCCGGAAGATGTGCAGCAGCAGACCGTCACGATGCCGCGGCGAGCGGTCTATTCGGCCGGCAGAACTATCCCTACCGCTGATGAGGCCGCATCCGTTGTGCGTGCCCTCCGCTCCGCCAAGCGACCGCTCCTGATTGCTGGCGGCGCATTGGAAACGGATGCGGGCCGGCAAGCGCTGCTCAAATTCGCCGAGACCTGGCAAATCCCGGTCGCGGTGTCACTGCGCCGGCACGATCTCTTTCCAAATCATCATCCTCTATTCCTCGGCCACCTTGGCCACGGATATCCCTCTCCGCTCCTGAAGGAGATCGAGTGCAGCGACGTGATCCTCGCTGTTGGAACGCGACTAGGCGACATCACCACGCAAGGCTACAGATTTCCTCGGCTGCCAGTTCCCAATCAGGCACTCATTCATTGCTATCCCGATACCGAGACGGTCGGCTGGAATTTCTCGCCGGCTATCTCGCTGGCGTGTGACGCGACGAGCTTCCTCAACCAGCTGACAACGACCAGCCTGGAAGGTGCACCTGACTTCACGCAATGGTCGAGATCGTTGCGGGTCCTATACGAGGAGAACAATTCCTGGCCTCGCCGGCAGCCATCTGACGGGATCGAGTTCAGCGATGTCGTTCGTGAAACTCTGGATCAGGCCAAGAACAATCTCGTGCTGTGCGTCGACGGCGGCGCTTTCACAGTGCCGATCTACCGATACGCTCGGTACACGCCGCCGCAACGGATGCTCAGTCCGCTTGCGGGCACGATGGGATACGGCGTCCCGTCCGCGCTTGCGGCACAATTGCGTATGCCGAAGTCGAAAGTCGTCTGCATGGTCGGCGATGGCGGCTTCCTCATGACCGGCAATGAGATGATTCTCGCTGTCGAGCGGCGACTGCCGATCCTTTTCATCATCGCCAACAACGCCAGCTATGGCTCGATCCGCGCACATCAGGAGCGAGAATTTCCCGGCCGTGTGGTGGCGACGAACCTGATGAATCCCGATTTCGTCGCTCTTGCTGCTGCATTCGGGATGCAAGGGCGCGTGCTAAGTCGAGCCGGGGACATCAAGGCGGTGCTTCAGGAGGGACTGGCCGCGAACGAGCCTTTCATGATCGAAGTGAAGACCAGCCTCAACGCCATCCTCGACAACTGAGCAGCACCTGGGCGATTGAGCGCATAGACCGGAGATGTCGGTGAGAACTGTTGCTTCGATTATCATCGAGATGCTGCGCGACGCGGGCATGGACCGTGTGTTCGGAGTTTCCGGCGAGAGCTATCTGGCCTTTCTCGATGAGCTCGAAAAGTGCCAGTCGATCGACGTGACGTTAGTGAAGGTCAACACCAGTTTGTCCACGATCCTTCCTTCGCAGCGGAGCTAAGCGGTTGCATCGCGGAATGAAGACTGTTTGACAGTTCAGGTATGAGCCGCGATGGTATTGCGAACGCTGGTTCAATCCGGGATAGCTGAAGCAAGTTTTCATGCTGTCCGCCGACCAACGCCACCATAGTGAGGGGATACAATCGAGAGACTTGGAGAACGCCGGCCGTAGATCGCCGGCTCCGCGAATTGATCGAGCAGCTAAATGCCGACGGAACAAAAACGGGAAACGGAGGAACATATGCTTCGAGTTACGAGACTGGCCGTGTCTGCCATCATGTGCCTCGGCGCGGGCGCTTTGGGCGCCACCCACGTACAAGCGCAAGCGGTCAATCCGGAGGTCTCCTGGAATCTTTCTGTCTGGGGCCCGCCGCGGGCCTTTACGGCCGGCATCGAAGAGCTCGCAAAGCACGTCGATAGCGGAAGCGGCGGCAAGTTCAAGATCAAGATCCACTACGGCGATTCCCTTTCGAAGGCGGTCGACAACCTCGACAACATCAAGCTCGGTGCCTTCGCGATGGCGCAGATTTGCACGGGTTACCATCCGGGCAAGAATCCAGCGCTGAGTGTTCTCGACCTTCCTGGCCTTCCACTAGTCGATCCAGACGTGCACTCCCGTGTGCACGATGTCGTTTACAAGCACCCGGCCGTTGTCGAAGAGTTCAAGCGGTGGGGTGCGATCGTCTTCATGTCGGTGATTCAGCCGCAGTCCGAGCTGATGGGCGTCGGAAACCCGCCTATGAAAATGGAGGACTTCAAGGGAATGCGTGTCCGCGCCCTCGGCGGTACAGGCGACGCGCTGAAGAATCTCGGCGCAGTGCCGACATCGGTGTTGGCGCCCGAAGTGTACAATGCGCTCGAGCGCGGCGTTTTCCGTGCAGCGGCGTTCCCGTACACCTACGCTTTTGCGTCCTATAAGCTGCAAGAGATTTCGAAGTGGTACACGAACAATCTCGGGCCGGGCGCGAACAACTGTCCGACCATTGTCGGCATTCAAGCGTATGAGGCGCTTCCAGCCTCCTACAAGGAATTGCTGCAGTCCGGCCGGCCGAAGGGATACGAGGCGCTCAAGACCGCGCAAAAGACGACCGACGCCAAGAACCTCGCGGACTGGAGAAAGCGCGGTCTGGTAGAGATTAATTATCCGCCGGAGGAGCTGAAGAAGTTCTCCGAGATCGGTGCCAGGCCGGTGTGGGATGCTTGGGTCACCGAAATGACGGCGAAGGGCATTCCAGCTCGCGAGTTGCTCGATCTCGTGTTGGCCGAGGCGGACAAGGCAAAGAAGGCGCTCGGCAAGTAGCACTGCTCACGCCCTTGCGGGCTGCACCATCCCCACATGACGCTTCCCTGCACCTCCCGCACCCGTGAGGCGAAGGAACAACGAGATCTGGAGATGATCGATGCCAATGATGCGCTGCATTGATGGTCTGCTGCCGCTCGGTTCGGGCGCGTTGTGGACCCATCATGCTAAAATGGGCTGGTACTGAAATGCCGACCGATTCAGGCGGGGTCGCATTGTTGCGCCAGGCCGACACCTACCTGTCGCGCGCCGAAGACACGCTGAACCTGATCGCGGCTCTTGCCGTATTCTTTCTCATGGCTGTTGGCGTGGCGCAAATCGTCGGCCGCACGATATTCGATTTTGCGATCTACGGGTACATCGACTGGATCGAGCAAGCCTCCTCGTTGTTCGCATTCCTTGGCATTGCCTACGTACAGCGCTACGGCAGCCATATCGGCATGGACCTGACGATGGGCTGGAGCACATCGATCCGTTGGAAGCTGCAGCTGTTCGGCGTGTTGGTGGCCATCGCTATCGTCACCGTCCTGATCTACGCCAGTTTCGACTTTTTCTTACGCGCGTATCAGCTCGGCGACTCCACGATGGATATACGGCTGCCGACATGGCCGGCGAAATTGATGGTGCCGCTGGCCTTGAGCTTGCTGTGGCTACGACTTGTGCTGCAGATCTGCGGCTATTCGCGGATGGTCGCATACCCTGACGCCGAACCTGTCGCCGTGCCCAAGCTCGTAACGATCGAGGGTCAGGTGAAGGACGAAATCTCCGACGCGCTCGGACATGAAGAGCCACGATGATGGAACGGGCTTTCCAATGATGCAACTTGGACCGATGGCCATCGGTGTTCTTGGCGTGGGGGCCTTGTTGGTGCTCTGTTTCCTAGGCGTACGCTTCGCATTCGCTGGCGCGATCGTCGGCACTGCCGGCCTGTCGCTTCTGCTCGGGTGGGATACAGGCATTCGCACAGCGGGCCTCGCGCCGTACTCGGCTGGCGCCAACTATACCCTTAGCGTGCTGCCGATGTTCATTCTCATCGGCTACTTGGCCTACTACGCCGGCATTACCCAAACCGCGTTCGAGGCGGCGCGACGCTGGTTTGGCTGGATGCCGGGCGGCATGGCCACGGGCACGGTGTTCGCGGTCGCTGGATTTTCCGCGGTCTCCGGCGCGAGCAGCGCGGCCGCCGCGGTATTCGCCAAAGTGGCAATCCCAGAAATGCTGCGTGCGAAATACGACCGGCGCCTGGCTGCCGGCGTCTGTGCAGCTGGTGCAACGCTCGACTCCCTCATACCGCCAAGCACCTTGCTGGTGGTGTACGGCATCATCACGGAACAATCGATCGGCAAACTCTTGATTGCAGGGTTCGTGCCGGGCCTTGTCTCGGCACTCGTCTATGCGCTGATCATCACCTATCGCTGCTGGCGCAATCCGGAACTCGGTCCTCGCATCACCGGTTATACGTGGCCGCAACGCTTCCAGTCGCTGCCGGGCACCACGCCGATCTTCCTCGTCATCCTGATCATCTTCTTCAGCATGTACTTCGGCTGGGCCACGCCTACCGAGGCAGGTGCGCTCGGCGCGTTCTCGGTGTTCGTTTTCGCGCTCAGGAATGGCATCAATCGCGGCCAGCTGCACCAGTGCCTGCTCGACTCGGCAAAGCTGACCGTGATGATTTTCACGGTTATCTGGGGGGTGCTCATTTTCGTGCGCTTCCTCGGCTTTTCGGGCCTTCCGCAAGAGATTACCCGTTGGGTGGTCAGTCTCGACCTGGCTCCGATTGTGGTTCTTCTAGCGATCTATGCACTCTACCTCGTCCTCGGCACCGTGCTCGAGGGCATCGGCATGTTCCTGCTGACGCTCCCCGTGGTTTTCCCGGTGATCATGGCGCTCGGCTACGATCCGATCTGGTTCGGTATCGTGCTGGTCAAGCTGTCCGGCATCGCCTCGCTGTCACCGCCCGTCGGATTGGTCGTGTTCGTTGTGAACGGCGTCCGCCCGGATATCCCCGTTCGCGACATCTTCATTGGGATATGGCCGTTCATCTTTGCCGACATCATCACGCTAGGCGTGCTGACAGCGTTCCCCGAGATCGTGACCTTCATCATCAAGTCGGGAACGTAGCGCTGCAGAGCTCGGCGTCGAGATCGACATTCATACAGGCTGCAATTGAGCTGCCGTTTGAGCACATCCACGATGCCCTGGAACAGAACTGGCGCGCCGATCATGATCTCAATCTGAGCGCTGAACTTTCCCGACGAGTTGATCATTAGATCAAGAAATATCGATCCCTGTTGATCGTGCGACGAGTGGCGGATGACGGGCCGGCACCCAGACGCTGGAAGCCAGAAAAGCCTGCAATGTCCCGTCTGCCAATTTGTTCATAGCACACCTCATAGGGCTATGCGGGCAACGGGGGGCGCCATCCGACCTGGCTTAGATGCCTCAACTGTGCCGTCCTGCCCATCAAGTTCCGCCTATTAGGGTAGGGGAGTGCGTGAAATTAGTTAGCCCGGGACGAGTTGGCACAATGTTCGCCACACTGGCGGTTCCGTCCTTTTTGCTTTGTCAGCGCGACGCCTGAAGCTCACGCGTCGGAAGTGCTCATCGACGCGACGCGCGATTGTTCATCTGTGCCGCACAAAGCGTCAGATAAAAACCCCATACCGCCAAGAACACACGCGTGCCAGCCTAACGGCATGGAAATGGCCGGAGGAGCGAAATGAGCGGTCCGTATCAGGGTGTCAGGATCGTGGATCTGACGAGCATGCTGTCAGGGCCATGGGCGACGACCATCCTCGCAGATCAAGGCGCAGAAGTTACCAAGATCGAAGCGCTTGGCGACGGCGACCATGTGCGCTCGCTCGGCAATCAGCGTGGTGGCATGTCGTCGATGTTCCTGAACATCAACCGCAACAAGCGATCGATCACGATCGACCTGAAGTCAGAACAGGGCCGCAAGGTGTTCCTCGATCTCGCGGCAAGCGCAGATATCGTGGTCCAGAACTTTCGCCCCGGCGTCGTTGAGCGGCTTGGCGTCGGTTACGACGACGTTGCGCGGATCAATCCTCAGGTCATCTACCTTTCGCTCTCCGGCTTCGGCGAGAAGGGACCATGGGTCGGCAAGCCCACTTACGATCCAATTATTCAGGCAGTCTCCGGCCTTACGACGATTCAGGGTGGCAGCGACGCCGAACGGCCGCGCCTCGTCCGGACCGTTCTGCCAGACAAGTTCTCAGCCATGGCCGCAGCTCAAGCGATGGGCGCAGCCCTCTTTCACCGATCAAGAAGCGGCAAGGGGCAGCACGTGCGCCTCTCCATGCTGGACGCGGTCCTATCATTCCTGTGGGCCTCGGATTTTGGCGCACAGACCTTTTCGGATCAGGCCGGAGACAACAAGCTGGCGGCCAGCTTCATCGATCTCATCTACGAGACGAAGGACGGCTACATGACCGTTGCGACCATGTCGAACAAGGAATGGCTCGCCTTCTGTCGCGCCATGGGCCGCAACGATCTTGCCAGCGATGCCAGGTTCATGACGCCTGCTCTGCGCGACAAGAATGTCAATGAGCGTCTAGAGACAATTCAAGCCTGCCTGCGCGAGCGCACCACGGACGAGAATTTGGAGCTGCTCGAAGCAGAAGGTGTCCCCTGCGCGCCGGCCCTCACTCGCAATCAGGTGGTCGACCATCCGCAAGTTCGTGCCATGGACACCTTGTTCGAGACTGTCCATCACGCTGCCGGCCCTCTGCGCCAAGTACGCAACGCTGCCCGTTTTGAGGGTTCGCCAGCGGTTCACCGTTTCGGCGCACCGATGTTGGGCGAGCATTGCAGCGCCATTCTGACCGAAGCTGGCTACGACAAGGAGCAAATACTCAAGCTCAGGCGCGACGGCGTTATCGGCTTCGAGAATGACCGCACACCGCAAGGGATCTCGTCGGCTGCGAAGTAGCGCTCCGAGACAGGCCTCGGCCAGGAAGATGAAGCTTATGCTCGACTTCTACTACTACAAATCGCCGAATGGCCGAAAAATTCTCATTGCGCTGGAGGAGCTGCAGCTTCCCTATCGCATTCACTGGGTTGATCTGACCAAGGGTGAGCAGCGCGCACCGAACTATCGCGCACTATCGCCAGGGGGCAAAATCCCCGCTCTCGTCGACCCCGAGGGACCGGTCCGCCTCTTCGAAAGTGCAGCGATCCTGATCTATCTTGCCGACAAGACAGGACGGCTTCTCGCTCGCGAAGGAGAGGCGCGCTACCGAACCATGTCGTGGCTGTCCTGGCAGATCGGCTCGCAGGGCCCGATGCTCGGACAGGCGGCGCATTTCGTCAGCCACGCTCCCGGCGCCGGCATCAATATCCCGTACGCAATCGAGCGCTACGTCGGCGAGGCGCGGCACTGCTACGATACGATGAATAGGCATCTCGCCGAAAACGAATGGTTCGGCCCGGAATTCTCGATCGCCGATATCGCTCTCTTTCCGTGGACCCGCACCGCTAAGGGACACGGAATAGATCTCGCCGAATTTCCCCATGTCGCGAAATGGTCGAATCGGATCGCACAGCGGCCTTCGGCGCTCGTAAAGCCAGCAGAAGATGTCGAGCGCGGGCAAAAGGCCGGAAAGGTCTATGCCGATGCCGAAAGCCAGGAGGCTCTGTTCGGCACGGCCTTGTCCAAACGGCGCGCGCTCCCGGAGGCCCCCAATGACTAAGCCTGCACAATCCGGACTATCAATTCCTGACATGGCGCTGACAATCAACGGCGAACCGGCGCCCACATTGGCGCGCTATCCGGTGGAGAATCCGGCGTCCGGTGCGACGTTCGTTTCAGTCCCTGATGCGACTGAGGCCCAGTTGGGTGCTGCCGTCGCGGCATCGAAGGCGGCCTTTCCTGTATGGTCTTCCCGAACGTGGGGAGATCGGCGCGCAATGTTGCTCGCTTTCTGCGATGCTGTCGAAGCGAAAATCGACGACGTTGCGCGCTTGGTCGCCATGGAGGTTGGCAAGCCGCTGGCCAAGGCGCGCGCCGAGGTCTCAGGGGGACTGTTCTTCGCCCGGGGCTTTGCGAAGCTCGAGCTGCAGCCTGAAACATTGCGCGATACGGACACGCAGCTGGTACGTGTCGAGCGTCGACCGATCGGCGTGGTGGGAGCGATCACCGCCTGGAACTACCCTGCCCTCCTGGCGATGTGGAAGATTGCCCCAGCGGTCCTCACGGGTAATTGCCTCGTGCTGAAACCAGCTCCTAGCACCCCGCTCGCTACGCTGCGTCTCGGTGAAATCGGCCGCGGTATCTTTCCCAAGGGCGTGCTGAACGTCCTCTCCGGCGGCGACAATCTCGGCCGTTGGATGACCGAGCATTCCGCGATCGGAAAGATCTCTTTCACGGGTTCCGTTGCGACCGGAAAGGCGATCATGGCCGCTGCCGCACCGACGCTGAAGAGATTGACGCTCGAACTCGGCGGCAACGACGCGGCTATCGTTCTCGACGATTTTGACATAGACGCGCAGGCCACAGACTTGTTCTGGTCCGCCTTCTCTAACAACGGCCAGGTCTGCGCGTGCGCCAAGCGGATCTATGTTCCCAAATCAATGATCGATGCGCTTGGAGAGAAATTTGCTGCGATTGCCAAGGCGGTGAAGGTCGGACGTTGGGACGCGGGCGAGGCGGAAATCGGCCCGCTGCAAAACCGCAAACAGTTCGATCGTGTATCTGAACTCGTGCGCGAGGCAGAAACGCACGCAAGACCGTTCTTCAAAGGCGCAGTACCTGAGGGCGGATACTTCTCTCCGATTACGCTCTTCATGGATCTCCCGGACGAAGCCCAGTTGGTTACGGAAGATCAATTCGGGCCTGACGTCGCGCTCATGAGATACGGCGCCGTCGACACCGCTATTGATAAAGCAATCAACACTCCTTATGGCCTCGGCGCTTCA
>CAUJKI010000443.1 GCA_963205015.1 Pseudomonadota bacterium | reverse complement strand
CGCGGACTGCCTAAAGGAGCGTCCCCTCTCCCCGCGTGCGGGGAGAGGGTTAGGGTGAGGGGCGGCCGCAGGCCCGACGTCCGCGTTTGCCGCCGCCCCTCACCCCGGCCCTCTCCCCATTGAAGGAATGGGGAGAGGGGGAAATAGGCTCTCATCCTGGAAGGCAACGTCGCCCCCGACGTTGGAGTAGATCGGCGTTCCCTCCCCACCAACTACGCCGAGATCGGAACCGATGCACATGCTTGCCGACCTGACGCTGGCTGAGCTTGCGGTTGTCGCCGTGACGGCCTTCTTCGCCCAGATCGTCGGCGGCCTTGCCGGCTACGGGACCGGCCTCATCATGCCGCTCGTGCTCGTGCCCCTGGTCGGCGCGCCGGCCGTCGTGCCGATCATCGCCCTCAGCGCCATCATCACGAACGCGACGCGCGTCGCCGCCTTCCGCGAGTCACTCGACCTCAAGAAGGCGCTCATCGCCACTGGGGCCGCCCTGCCCTTCGCCCTCTTCGCGGCATGGGGCTACACGCAGCTCACGAGCCGCGGGACGGCGATCTTCATCGGCATTATGCTGATCCTGATGGTCCCTCTCAGGCGCTTCTTCGAGCACATCCAGCTCAGACTCGACGACAAGAGCCTCGCGATCGCCTCGACCGGCTATGGTCTCATCTCCGGAGGCAGCGCGGGGAGCGGCGTGATCCTTCTCTCGCTGCTCATGGCATCCGGCCTCACCGGCACGCAGGTGATCGCAACCGACGCCATGGTCTCGTTCCTGCTCTGCATCTTCCGCTCCGGCGTCTTCGCCGGTTTCGGCGCGCTCTCGCCGAAGCTCGTGATCCTCGCGCTTCTCATCGGCGTCATGGCAACGCCCGGCACGCTCACGGCAAAGTGGATGGTCCGCCGCTTCTCCGCCCGCGTGCACACGCTGATCCTCGAAGCCGGCATCCTCTTCGGCGGCGGCATGATCATCTGGCGGGCGCTCGGGAGCTGAGCGCGTTCGCGCCTTCGGCGCGAGCGGGTTCGCAGGCCTCACGCCCTGCCCGCAGGACACCTACGTCTTTTATGGACTTGGAGATCGCCGCGAGCACTTCAGCATCCCCGCTCCCCGTAGGAACGGGGAGAAGGCGAGAGCGCGCGCAGCGGCAAATGGCAACCTAACCACATAGCGACCGCGGGCATGGCACTACAGCTGAAGGCGAAGCACCCCTTCCCAGCAGACCGCGGCGAACAAACTAGTGATGCATTGCCTTCGCGATTTCCTCGGTCATCTTCTTCGCGTCGCCGAGGAGCATCATGGTGTTGTCGCGATAGAAGAGCGGATTGTCGATGCCGGCGTAGCCGCTCGCGAGCGAGCGCTTGTTGAACATGACGGTGCCGGCCTTCCACACCTGCAGCACGGGCATACCGTAGATCGGTGAGGTCTTGTCCTCTTCCGCGGCAGGGTTCGTGACGTCGTTCGCACCGATCACGTAGGCGATGTCGGCCTGCGCGAATTCAGAGTTGATGTCCTCGAGCTCGAAGACCTCGTCATAGGGCACGTTCGCTTCCGCAAGCAGCACGTTCATGTGGCCCGGCATGCGGCCCGCGACGGGATGGATCGCGTACTTCACCTCGACGCCGGCGGCCTTGAGCGTATCCGCCATCTCGCGCAACGCGTGCTGTGCCTGCGCAACGGCCATGCCGTAACCCGGCACGATGATGACCTTGCCGGCATTCTTCATGAGGAAAGCCGCGTCCTCGGCCGAGCCGAGCTTGACCGGACGCTGCTCGGCCTCGCCACCCGCCGGCCCCGCAACCTCGCCGCCGAAGCCTCCCGCGATCACCGAGAGGAAGGCGCGATTCATGCCCTTGCACATGATGTAGGAGAGGATCGCGCCCGAGGATCCGACCAGCGCGCCCGTGATGATCAGCGCCACGTTGCCAACCGTGAAGCCGATGCCGGCCGCGGCCCAGCCCGAGTAGGAGTTGAGCATCGACACGACGACGGGCATGTCAGCGCCGCCGATCGGGATGATGAGCAGGATGCCGAAGGCGAGCGCCAGGATCGTGATCAGCCAGAAGAGCCACGCCGAGCCGCCGGACTGCGTGAACTGATAGACGAGGAAGATCAGCACGAGGCCGAGCGCACCATTGATGAGATGGCGCACCGGCAGCAGGATCGGCTTCCCCGACATGCGGCCCGAGAGCTTGGCGAAGGCGATGACCGAGCCCGTGAACGTGATGGCGCCGATGGCGACGCCGAGCGACATCTCGAGCAGGCTCGAGGGAAAGATATGACCGGTCCCGTCGGAGATGCCGAAGGCCGTGGGCGCATAGAGCGCGGCTGCGGCGACGAACACGGCGGCAAGGCCAACCAGCGAGTGGAAGGCCGCGACCAGCTCCGGCATCATGGTCATCGGGATCGTGCGCGCGGTGTAGGCGCCGATCGCCCCGCCGATACCGATGCCCGCGATGATCAGGAACCAGGTGAAGAAGCTGTCTGTGGACTGGAGCAGCGCGAGAGTCGTGACGACCGCGATGCCCATGCCGATCATGCCGAACATATTGCCGGAGCGCGACGTCTCGGGGCTCGAGAGGCCACGGAGCGCGAGGATGAAGAGGACGCCCGAAACCAGATAGAGCAGGGCGGCGGCGTTGGCACTCATGGTTTCATCCTGCTGAGAAACGTCATCAAGCGGCTGGGAATGGGAAGCTCGGCGAGCGCCTTCTCGGCTGCCTGCCTGAGCTCGGCATCATCGGCTTCGTAGGCACTGTCGGGGTCGCGCAGCGCCGGATCGGGACAATAGGCCTCGACGACGAAGAAAAGCGTCTCGATGGCGCGCGGGACGGGAATGCTGGCGCGATCAGCGGCGTGCCAAAGCTCGAAGAAGCGGTCGTGAAACGCCGCCTCGTCGATGCGGCGCGCCACGAAATCGCGGACGAGCATGTGCCAGCGCGCATCGCTCACTTCTTCTCCTTCTTCTTGTACATCGCGAGCATGCGTTGCGTGACAAGGAAGCCGCCGAAGATGTTGACCGACGCCATCACCAGCGCGAGGAAGCCGAAGAACTTGGCGAGGATCGAGCCCGAGGCCGCGAGGCTGACGCCGACGGCGAGCAGCGCGCCGACGACAATCACCGAGGAAATCGCGTTGGTGACGCTCATAAGCGGCGTGTGCAGTGCCGGCGTGACGCTCCATACGACGTAGTAGCCGACGAAGATCGCGACCACGAACACCATGAGCTGGTAGACGAACGGGCTCACGTCACCGCCGCCTGCGGCGAGCGCGGGCATCGTCGTCAAGACGAGCAGCAGAGGCGTCCATGCAAGAGCGGGGCGCATCATCTCAGGCTCCCTTCGGCTGCAGGCTCGGGTGCACGATCTGGCCGCCCTTGGCGACCAGCGTACCCTTGATGACCTCGTCCTCCCAGTCAACCTTGAGGGTCTTCTCCTTCTTGTCGATCATCAGCTCGAGGAAGGTGAGGAGGTTCTTGGCATAAAGGCTCGACGCATTGACCGGCACCTCGCCCGCCAGATTGAGCCGGCCATCGATGCGCACGCCACCGTGCTCGACGATCTCGCCGGGCTTCGTCAGCTCGCAGTTGCCGCCACGCTCCGCCGCAAGGTCGATGATGACCGCACCGGGCTTCATGCTTTCGACCATGGCGCGCGTGATGAGACGTGGCGCCGGACGGCCGGGAATGAGCGCGGTCGTGATGATGATGTCCTGCGCCTTGATGTGACCGGCGACGAGCTCGGCCTGCTTCTGCTGATAGGCCTCCGACATGGGCTTCGCATAGCCCGCCGCCGTCTGCGCCTGCTTGAACTCATCGTCCTCGACAGCAATGAACTTCGCACCGAGCGATGCCACCTGCTCCTTGGTGGCAGGGCGCACGTCCGTCGCCGAGACGATGGCGCCGAGGCGGCGCGCGGTCGCGATGGCCTGGAGACCGGCAACACCGACGCCCATGATGAAGGCCTTGGCCGCGGGCACGGTGCCGGCCGCCGTCATCATCATGGGCACGGCCTGCTCGAACATGGCCGCGGCGTTCACCACGGCCTTGTAGCCCGCGAGGTTCGCCTGGCTCGAGAGCACGTCCATGGACTGCGCACGCGTGATGCGCGGCATGAACTCCATGGAGAAGAGCGTCGCACCCGTCCCGGCGAGCGCATCGAGCCCGGGACGATCGTCGGTCGGGCTCAGCATGGCGACTGCGATGCCGCCGGACGTGAGACCGCGCACCTCGTCCACGGAAGGGCGGCGCACCTTCAGCAGGATGTCCGCACCCGCCACGGCCTCGGCGGCACTCGGCGCGATCTCTGCACCTTGCGCCCGGTAGGTCTCATCGGAAAAGCGCGAGCGGGCGCCGCTGCCGGCCGCAATCCGCACTTTGCAGCCGAGCGCGACGAGCTTGCGCACCGTCTCGGGCGAGATGGCGACGCGCGTTTCTCCGGGCGCCTCCGGCGTTACCGCAACGGTCACCATCACGTCGCGTCCTTCGTCGTGAATGAGCTGGAGAAGCAGCATCCGAGCGTCGGCTCGACGCCGGGCACTGTCGGTCGATCGTAAGGCGTGTGCGGACCTAAACCAGGAAGCGCGCCATACCGGCCAGGATGAGTGCGACGAGGACGGTCAGAATGATGGCGCCACGCACGAAGCCGTTGTACGTCCGCTCGTGCTCGCGATAGTCCATCGCGGGATGGCCACCGGTCGTGTCGATGCTCATGGGTGTCCCCTGCCACTGCCTGAATTGTGCCGTTCTCACTACCTGATGGCCTTCGGCGCATCAAGCATGGCTTTTCGTCCGAAAGTTGCATCCCACGGCTTCACGCCGCGCGCGCCTGGCGAGCGGCGGCACCCCAGGCCGTGATTGCCTCGAGATCCGGCGGCGTGCCGTTCCTGAGCACGCGCTGGCCGTCCGTGCTGGCAGCAAAGGCAAGGACGCGGGCGCACAGATCCGGGGTCTCGGCCGCAGCAAGGCTCTCGGCATTGCGGAAGCCCGCGCCGACGAGGAGTTGCGCTTGCGTGCCCCGCAGATTGGGAACCGACATGACGAGCCGGCTCTGGTCCTGCCAGTCGCGGACAGTATCGGCCGTGATGTGGCGCACGGCGAGCAGCTCCGCGACCGTGGCCGCGTCGGCATCCATGAGGTCGCCGACGGTCTTGAGGCCGAGTGCCAGGAATCGATCGGCAGTCTTGGGTCCAATCGAGGGCGCATCGACGATGTCATGCCCGCGCGCGAGATAAAACTTCGGCTCGCGAGACGACGCGCCGCCGGCACTTGGGCCAATACTCGGAACCGAGCCTGAGCGTGTCCGCTCGTGCGCATCGAGGCGCGCCACGAGGCTCGTGCCGTCCGCTACGTTTTCCGCCTCTGCGGTCGCGGGCACTTCAGTTGCCGTAGCAGTGGGCGCGGCCTCTGGCTGCTTCGGCACGGCCGGCACGGACGCTTCCGGCGCGGCAGGCTTGCTCGCAGCACGGGCAGCGGCCTGCTCGGCGACACGGCGCGCGGCCTCTTCCAGCGCCCGCTTACGGTTCTCCTCGCGCAGACGCGCGGCCCGCTCGACGGACGTCTCGGGCGGCGTGACACCTTGATAGGGAAAAGCCTTGGCCGGCGGGAGCTGCGCGATCTTCGCGAGCACTTCCTCCGCGTGGACCGCGCGCACAACGCGATCATCCTCCGGCAGGTTGGCCTCGACCTTTCCGGTCGCCTGAAGCTCGTCATACATGCGCTCGACGAGGCGGCGATCCGCGGCATCGGCGAGATTCTTCTGCAGGGCGCGGATCGGTACCTTCAGCGTCGCGAGGATGGTATCGAGCGTCAGGCTGACCTCGGGTGCCGCGACACCGGCCTCCTCGATCGCGCACTGGAGCACCATGCCGAATGTCATCGCCGCCCGCGCGATCAGCTCGGCGACGAGACGCTCCGCCACCGCATCGAGCCCGGCCGGCGGATCGACGACGCCGCGCGTGAAATCATAGTGCGCGATCAGGCGCTCGTAGTGTCCATTCGCGACGACCGCGCCGTCGCAGACGAGTGTCTCAAGCCAGTTGTCCGCCGGCTCGATCGTGACGACCGGCGGAGGCAGCGTTTCCGCGAGCTTCCACAGCGCGTCATAGGCGCGGTTGATGCTCCATTCGACGGCACGATGAATGTCGTTCTCCGCCTGCGACTGGCCGGTATGAAAAGGATGGAGCGGATCCGTCAGGTAGTGGCTCAGCACACCTGCGGCATAGACAGCGGTCGGCCAGTCCTTCTGGCGGAGCGCTGTGACCACGTGGCCGTACCAGTTGCGCACCTTCGGCGGCGCGCCACCCCAGAAGTTGTCGCGCGGATGGAGGACATGGTTCTTGAAGTCCTTGAAGCTGTCGTCGGGCGCCTTCGCGCCAAGCATGAGCAGCTCGGCATGCTTCAAAAAGACGCAGCGCCACGCCTCGGCCTCCGCGCCTGTCAGATGGCGCAGGCCATCGAGCGCGAGCTTGTGGTGCGTGCCCCGCGCATGGGCGGCATAGAGCACGCGAAAGAGCATATTCATGTGCGGCTCCGGCGGTCGCCACTGCAGCTCGGCGCACGCTAAGGCGAGTCGTGCCGCGCGCGAAGGGCACCCCGCGCCATCAGGTGTGGTCAAATCCGCCCGAGGCTGATCACATGGCGCTTGCCGGTGACCGGCGGGGATTCGGAGTTCCATGGACAGCATCTGGATCTGGGCGAGCGTCGGCGCGGCCTTCTTCCAGGCTCTGCGCTACGCAGGGCTCAAGGTGCTGAACCAGCGTCTTTCGCCGCAGGTTACCACCTACGCGCGTATCCTCTTCACGCTGCCGCTTCTCGTCGCCTATCTCGTCGGCATTCTCTGGTGGACGGGCGAGCCGCTGCCGCCGCTCAATCAGAAGCTGGTGATCTACAGCATCATCGCCGCGATTACGCAATTCCTCGGCACGGTCCTGGTCGTGCGGCTCTTCCAGCTCGGCAACTTCGCCGTCGCCACACTGATCATCAAGGCCGACGTGATCATGACGGCGCTCGTCGGCACCGCCTTCTTCTCAGAAACGATCACACCGATCGGCTGGGTTGCGATCGCCGTGACCATGCTGGGTGTGGTGGTGATCTCATCCGGCCGGTCAACCGCCGCGTCGAACACTGCTGGCACTGTGCGCGGCGTGCACCCGGGCGCGGCGCCCGCCGTGTTCGGACTTTCCTCGGCGCTCGTCTATTCGCTGTCCTACCTGTGCCTGCGGGAAGGTATTCTGGCGATCGATCCGGCCGCCGGCACGCTCGTGCGGGCGGCCTATTCCGTGCTCGTAATGATGACGCTCTCGGCCGTGATGGTCGGAGTATATCTGCTGGCGCGGGAGCCCCGCGAACTCGCGCGGATGTTCTCTTTTCCGAAGCTGTGCTGGTTCATCGGCACGACGAGCGCGCTCGGCTCGATCGGCTGGTTCTTTGCCGCTGCCCTCACCAACGCGTCGTACGTCGCGGCTGTCGCACAGGTGCAGATCGTGTTCACGCTGCTACTGTCGTATTTTTATTTTGGCGAACGCATCCACGCGCTCGAGATCGCCGGCATCGCTATCATCGTGACCGGCCTCATACTATTCCGGATGGCATGATTCAGACGTCGGAAATGGGGCCGTTTCGCATCGAGTTGCAGACCACACAGCGCTTGACTTCAATGGCCTTGTGACTAAATTGCGACCGAACAACACCGAGCTTTAGAACGCTTCGACGAGATCTAAATGGCCAAGCCCGCAACGCTCAAGATCAAGCTGATCAGCACCGCCGGTACGGGCTTCTTCTATGTGACCTAGTAGATCCCGCGCACGGCGACCGAGAAGCTTTCGTTCAAGAAGTACGACCCGATCGCGCGCAAGCACGTCGAGTTCAAGGAAACCAAGATCAAGTAGAGGTCATTTCCTGCTGTGCAGCCCGCGCAGCGATCTTGTGCGGGCTCGCCTATTAACCAAGATTCAGTGGTAATTGCAGCAGCGCTCGCGTTGGCGCTGTGAGGGGATGAATTGGTTCGCGGCGAGAGGGGTCCGGCCTGTGACCAATCTCGGCAGCGGGGTACGAAGACCGAGATGTCACAGGCCGGCACTGTACCAAGCAGACAACCAAAGAGGGCGTTGGTTCGCTGCCTGGCCAACCGATCAGCGTTTCATGGCATCTTCGAGGAGGCCACTCCTGCCATAGTCGCTGATCGCCTCGTTGGGACTAGGAGATGCGGCGGACCTAATCCCAAGAGCTCTGTGTAGCTTCATCCCCCTCTTGACCCGAGACTGCAGCCGCAATTCAGCGGCGCGGGGTCTATGCGCGAATAGATTCAGCGGTCTGATTGACGGACCGCAGACAAAATCTACGCAAAGAGAATGGCAGATTTCCGGCAGCGACGCAATGTCAAGATGGGAAATGCGGGGTAAACCGCATACCCCAAATTTTATGTTGATAAATCACGCGGACTGGCAGATCGCACCCTTCGGATTTCTGTCCTATGTGGCGCTGCCGCCTCGCTTTTCGCGGCTGTTCTGCCCGATTGTGGCCGGCGTGGCGCCTGCTCCGCGGTCGCTGACGACATATCGTCGAGGCATACGTGCCGATTGAGCACGCGCGCGCCCGCCACGATCTGCAACACCTCGTTGGTTAAGTCGCAGGAGCATCATGCGATGCCGGCACGAATGCGCCGCGCGCCGTGACGTACGCTCACGCGCTCAAGATGCGCGTCTGGCGGTGCGTGCAGCACCGCGCGCCTGAAAATGGCCAAAGAACTATCGGTCAAATCACGCTCGCGCGAAGGCGTATCTGCCTCCCTCGATGTGCCGTGCCGATCGAGATGCGGTGGTACAGAGGCTTTGCAGCCCGAGGGACTGGTGGCCGGTGTGCATCGCCCGATCCGCTTGCAGAGAGAGGCCGATCCAATGCTCAGTTGTCGCGTATTCCGTTTCGGGCTAGCCGTCCTGCCCCTCGCGGGACTTCTCGCCGTCGCGAGCCCCGCACCCGACGCCGAAGCCCAGACCGCGCCGAAAGCACAAACCGCCAAGGCTCCCCCACGTCCCGGCGGGCCCCTCGAGCAGATGCGCGCGCAGATCAACGAGAACGTCGTCACGATCATCTCGGGCAATCCGAACGGCGGCTATCTCGGCATCGCCTACGACATCGCTGCCGTCACCGACGACGGCGACAATCTGCGGGTGCTGCCGATCGTCGGCAAGGGTGCGGTCCAGAACGTGCGCGATATCCTCTTCCTCAGAGGCATCGACATGGGGCTCGTCAACACCGTTACGCTGAGCCACTTCAAGGACGATCCGCAGCTCGGACAGTACGTCACGCGCAACATGGTCTACATCACACGCCTCTTCGAGGACGAGTTGCACATCCTCGTGCGGCCGGAGATCAAGACCTTCAAGGACCTCGAAGGCAAGCGCATCAACTTCAGCGATGCGGGCAGCGGCGCCCAGCTCGCGGCCCAACGCATGTTCGCAGCCCACAACATGAAGGTCACCGAAGTCAACATGGGCCAGGCCGACGCCATCGAGCGCATGAAGCGCAACGAGGTGGATGCCACCCTCTGCACGTGCCTCAAGCCGCTGCGCCCCTATGCAGCCGTGCCGAAGGACCTCGGCTTCCGGCTTCTGCACATTCCCTACGAGGGGCCTTTCCAGACCGACTATCTGCCGGCCGAGTTCACGCACGCGGACTATCCGAACCTGATCCCCGAGGGCGAGAAGGTCGAGACCGTGGCCGTGCCGACCATGCTCATGGCGTTCAACTGGCCGGGCGATCACGGACGCTACCAGCGCCTCGTCAAGTTCGTCGATGCGTTCTTCGCGAAGTTCCCGGAGATCCAGAAGCCGCCGCGCCATCCGCGCTGGAAGAACGTCAATCTCGCGGCGAGCATGGAAGGCTGGACGCGCTTTCCGCCGGCCCAGGAGTGGATCGAGCGGATGGCGGCGGGCAGGTCACCGACGACAACAGGCAGCACGGCACCGCCGAGCAGCGGGCCCAATGCCGCCATGAGCGAGGCGCTCTTCAAGGAGTTCCTCGAGTGGCGCCGCAAGCGCGGCATGTGATCGCCCGTGGGTCGGATATCCGGCCCACTCAGCTTCCCCAGACCTCGCGGTAGAGGCGCAGCCAGTTGAGGCCGAGCACCTTGCGGATATCGGCTTCGCCGAAGCCGCGCTCGGCGAGGCGCTG
>CAUJKI010000442.1 GCA_963205015.1 Pseudomonadota bacterium | reverse complement strand
CCGTGCGCTTCGTCACCGGCCATTCGCGCGCCGGCGGGCTGCCCGAGGCTCTCGACTGGCGTGGGCTTGCCGATCCCGATACGACGCTCGTCATCTACATGGGCGGGCGCACGGCTGCGGCACTGGCTGCCCGGCTCATGGTGGAAGGTGCTGCGGCCCATACGCCGGCTGTTGCCGTCGCGAACCTCTCCCGCCCTGGCGAAACGCGGTGGCAGGGCACGCTCGCGACACTGTCTGCGGCTGAGCTGTTGGGCGCCGCCACGGGGCCGGTACTCATCGGTCTCGGCGCCGTCTTTGCGCGCCGCACTGCTGAGGCAGAAGCACGGCCCCGCCATGACGCGCGCATACCGGCATGAGCAGGGCGCGCTCGATCGCCGCTAGTGATAGCCCTCACCCGGACCGATCTTGCCGCGGAACATCCAATAGACAAAGAACGTGTAGCCGAGGATCAGCGGCAGCAGAAAGACGGTGCCGGCGAGCAGAAAGAGCTGTGATGACGGCGCCGCGGCCGTATCCCAGAAGGTCAGATGCGGCGGCACGAGATAGGGTGCCGTCGAGATGACGAGGCCGCAGTAGCCGAGCAGGAAGAGTACGACACTCCCGAGGAATGGTTTCACGTCGTCGCCGCGACGCAACCAACTGAAGACCAGATAGCCGACAAGAGCCGTTATGAGCGGGATCGGCCAGAGATAGAAGATATTTGGCAAGCTGAACCAGCGCACCGCAATGCGATCGACCGTCAACGGCGTCCACAGGCTGACCACGGCCATGGCGCCAAGCACCGCGAGCAGGAGCGGCGTCGACCAGTGGCGGCCGAACTCCTGGACCGGCCCCGATGTGCGCATGACGAGCCATGTCGCCCCGAGCAGTGCATAGCCCGCGACCACGGCAAAGCCGACGAAGATCGAGAAAGGCGTGAGCCAGTCGAACGGCCCGCCCGCGTACTGGCGGTTGACGACTTCGACGCCCTGCAGGAGCCCGCCGAGGATCACGCCTTGCAGGAATGCAGCAGCAATCGAGCCGCCGGCAAAGGCAATGTCCCACATGAGATGCGCGGGCTTCGCCACCCAGCGGAACTCGAATGAGACACCGCGCAGCACGAGGGCCAGCAGCATCCCGATCACCGGCAGGTAGAAGGCCGGCATGATCACGGCATACGCCGTCGGAAAGGCCACCCAAAGTCCGCCGCCGCCGAGCACAAGCCACGTCTCGTTGCCATCCCAGAAGGGCGCCACGGAATTCATCATGACATCGCGATCCTCCTCCTTGCGCGCAAATGGAAAGAGGATGCCGATGCCAAGATCGAAGCCGTCCAGAATGACGTACATCGCGACGGCGGTCCCGATCAGGCCGGCCCAGATCAGAGGGAGATACTCTTCCATCGCCGTCACTCCTTGCGCGTGCCGAGCGAAAAGCCGGGGCCGCCACCGCGCGGGCGGCCAGTCGCCTCGCGCGCTGCTTCCTCGGCAGCAGACAACGGCCGGTTCGGCAAGCCCTCCGGCACCTCCGCGACGTCACCCTTGGGGCCTGCATGGATGAGGCGGTTGATGTAGTAGATGCCCATCGAGAACACGATGCCGTAGATGAAGACGAAGAGCGCGAGCGTGCCGGCGACACTGGCGCCTGGCACCGGCGAGGTCGCGTCGGCCGTGCGCATGAGCCCCTGCACGACCCAGGGCTGGCGGCCCTGCTCGGTCACGAACCAGCCGGCGAGAATGGCAATGAAGCCGAGCGACCACGTGTGCGAAACCGGCCGCAGGAACCATCGGTCTTCAAAGAGCCGCCCGCGCCACCAGAGGAACGCACCGTAGAGACCGATGGCGATCAACAGCATTCCGATACCGACCATGATGCGGAAGGCGAAGAAGACGTTGGCGACCGGTGGCCAATCCTTCTCGGGAAAGCTCGTCAGGCCCGGATACCTGCCGTCCCAGCTATGCGTGAGGATGAGCGAACCTGCTTTGGGAATAGCGATCTCGTAGTGGTTCTTGCGCGCCTTCTCGTCCGGAATGCCGAAAAGAACGAGCGCGCCCGGCTTCGAGCCGTCCCAGTGCCCCTCCATCGCTGCCACCTTTGCCGGCTGATGCTTCAGCGTATTGAGGCCATGCATGTCCCCGATGACGAGTTGCAACGGTGCCGTTACGAAGATCATACCGACGGCCATGCGCAGCATGGTGCGGCTCTCCTCGGGATGGCGTCCGGCGAGCAGATAGCGTGCGCCGACGGCCAGCACCACGACCGCGGTCGTGAGGTAGGCCGCATTGAGCATATGTGCGAAGCGGTAGGGAAAGCTCGGATTGAAGATGATCGCCCACCAGCTTACCGGAAAGGCAATGCCGTTGCGGATCTCGTGCCCGGCGGGCGTCTGCATCCAACTGTTGGCCGCAAGGATCCAGAAGGCGCTCGTCGCTGTACCGATCGCGACCAATGCGGCTGCCAGTGTGATCAGCCAGGGCGGAAAGCGGCTCCAGCCGAACAGGAGAATGCCGAGGAATGTCGCCTCCAGATAGAAGGCCGTCAGCACCTCATAGCCGATGAGCGGCCCAATGACATTCCCCGAGAACTCGGAGAAGCGGCTCCAGTTCGTGCCGAACTGGTAGCTGAGCACGATGCCGGACACGACGCCCATGGCGAACGATACGGCGAAGATCTTGGTCCAGAAGCGAGCAAGCCGGTGAAATTTCTCCTGGCCCGATCGCAGCCAGAGCAGCAGCAGCACGGTGATGAATGCCGACAACCCGATCGTGAACGCCGGAAAAACGATGTGGAACGATATCGTAAACGCGAACTGGATACGCGCCAGCATCACGGGATCGAGTTCCATCGCGACCTCCGGTGGAGAGCTTCTTTACCAGAGCCTATACCATCCCTATTCTGAGCATCTGCGGCTTATGAACGCCTCAAAGGAGCAAAAAGCTGCACGATCAGGCACAGGAGAGCCATCGTGCATCGAAAAGGAGCCAGCAGCGAGCCTACAGTTGCGTCTACTCTGGACGACGGTGTTGACGGCATCCAGGGTGGTCTCATCATGCGGAATGCCTTGCGCCCGTCCAAGCACGCAAGCGGCCGCGAAGCAGAAGAAAATAGTGCTTGATCGAGCTCCTATCCGTACAAAACCAGGAGCCACCATCCTGCCAGCATGGGGAGTATGAAATGAAAGTCTATGAACGTGTAGCCCTCGCCGCGAGCGTTGCTGCACTGCTCGGCACAGCGACGGCCGCCTCGGCGCAGCAGAAGTTCGTGACCATCGGCACGGGCGGCGTCACAGGCGTCTACTACGCGGCTGGTGGCGCCATCTGCCGCCTGCTCAACAAGGATCGCAAGCAGCACGGCATTCGCTGCTCGGTGGAGTCGACCGGCGGCTCGGCCTTCAATGTCAACACGATCAAAGCCGGCGAGCTCGACTTCGGCATGGCCCAGTCGGACGTGCACTACAATTCACTGAAGGGCGTCGGCTCCTTCAAGGACGCGGGCCCGTACGGCGATCTGCGCGCCGTCTTCTCTGTGCATCCCGAGCCATTCACCGTGCTCGCCCGCAAGGAAGCTAACATCAAGTCGTTCGACGACTTCAAGGGCAAGCGCTTCAACGTCGGCAATCCCGGCTCCGGCACGCGCTCTTCGATGGAAGAGCTGCTTGCGGCGATGGGCTGGAAACTCTCAGACTTCTCGCTCGCCTCCGAGCTCAAGGCAGACGAGCACGGTCCCGCGCTCTGCGACGCCAAGATCGACGGCTTCTACTATGCCGTCGGCCATCCCTCGGCCAACATTCAGGATCCGACCACGACCTGCGGTGCCCAGCTCGTCTCGCTAAAAGGTCCGGCCGTCGACAAGCTGCTCGCGGAGAAGCCCTACTACGCGAAGGCGACCATCCCCGGCGGCATGTATGCGGCCAATGCGCAGCCAACAGAGACCTACGGCGTCATGGCAACGCTCGTGAGCTCGGCCAAGGTACCCGACGAGACCGTCTATCAGCTCGTCAAGGCAACCTTCGACAACTTCGACGAGTTCAAGAAGTTGCATCCTGCCTTCGCCAACCTCGATCTGACCAAGATGGTCAAGGATGGCCTGTCGGCCCCGCTGCATCCCGGTGCCGCGAAGTACTACAAGGAGAAGGGTTGGCTGAAGTAGCCCGCAGCCACACTGAACGCGGGCTGGGTGCCTTCGTCGGTACCCAGCCGCGACGCAATGTCGGGTCCGAAGCCTGCGGGGGGATGCCATGACGGACAAGACGGCGGCGACGGTTGAGCTTCCACCCGATCTCGAGCGGCTCGTCGCTGAAGCCGACACGGGCGGGCGCAAGCCGACAGGCCTCGCCGCGCGCATCCTGCTTTGGGTCGCGGTCACGTGGTCACTGTTCCAGCTCTGGTATGCCTCGCCCCTGCCGTTCGTCTTCGGCATCGGCGTGCTCAACGACACGGAGGCGCGGGCCATTCACCTAGGTCTCGCGCTCTTCCTCGCCTACACCGCCTATCCCGCTTTCAAGTCCTCGTCCCGCGCACACATCCCGGCGATCGACTGGGTGCTTGCGGTCGCGGGCGCTTTCGCGGGTGCCTATCTCTTTCTGTTCTACAATCAGCTTGCTCTGCGGCCTGGCCAGCCGACCATGATGGACCTCGTCACAGCCGGTGCCGGCATCCTGTTGCTGCTCGAGGCGACGCGCCGTTCGCTCGGGCTGCCTATGGTAGGCGTCGCCGCGGTCTTCATGCTGTTCACGTTCGCCGGCCCATACATGCCGGAGGCGCTGCAGCACAAGGGCGCATCGCTGCAGCGTTTTCTCACGCATCAGTGGCTCGTTACGGAAGGCGTGTTCGGCATCGCGCTCGGCGTCTCGACGAGCTTTGTTTTCCTGTTCGTGCTGTTCGGCACACTGCTCGACAAGGCCGGCGCGGGCAACTGGATGATGCAGCTCTCGATTGCGCTGCTCGGCCATCTGCGCGGCGGGCCTGCCAAGGTGGCCGTCGTCTCATCCGCGCTCAATGGCGTCGTCTCGGGTTCCTCGGTGTCGAACGTGGTATCGGGCGGCATCTTCACCATCCCGCTCATGAAGCGCACCGGTCTCTCGGGGGTGAAGGCCGGTGCCATCGAGGCCTCATCCTCCATCAATGGCCAGATCATGCCGCCCGTGATGGGCGCAGCCGCGTTCCTCATGGTCGAGTATGTCGGCATCCCCTATTCGGAGATCATCAAGCACGCAGCGCTGCCGGCCATCGCCTCCTACATCTCGCTCTTCTACATCGTGCATCTCGAGGCGGTGAAGCTAGGCACGCAGCCGATTCCGCGCGAGCACATGGAGCTGCGCACACGCTTTCTGCGCACCGGGCTCGGCATATCGGGCACCATCGCTATTCTCTGTCTGCTCTACTATGCCGTGCTCGCTGTGCAGACGGCCTTCGGCCGCGACGCGCCAACGCTCCTCGCCATCGCGGGCGTCGGTGTTTATCTGGCAGGCCTCTGGTATTCGTCGCGCTACGAAGATCTCGCGCTCGATGATCCGAACGCGCCGATCATCAAACTGCCGCGCGCCTGGGACGTCGTGCGCACCGGCCTCGACTTCATGATCCCGCTCGTCGTGCTGCTGTGGTGCCTGACCGTCGAACAGCTCTCGCCGGGCCTCTCAGCGTTCTGGGGGACAGTGGCCATTATCGGCATCGTGGCGACCCGGAAGCCGCTCCTTGCACTGTTCCGTCGTCAGTCGATCCCCGACGCCGTCGGCGCGGCTTGGGACGACCTCGTCGACGGCCTCGCTCTCGGCGCCCGCAACATGATCGGCATCGGCGTCGCCACGGCGACTGCCGGC
This sequence comes from Pseudomonadota bacterium, assembly GCA_963205015.1. Classification (GTDB taxonomy): domain Bacteria; phylum Pseudomonadota; class Alphaproteobacteria; order Rhizobiales; family Hyphomicrobiaceae. Next base: position 12,173 of record CAUJKI010000442.1, on the reverse strand, counting down.
ATTGTCGTCGGCACGGTCACGTTGACCGGCCTCGGCCTGATGATGACGGAATTCGTCGAGTTCATCTCCGGCGGCAATGTCATCGTCATGCTTGTGCTGATCGCAGCGATCTCGCTGGTGCTCGGCCTCGGTATCCCGACCACGGCCAACTACATCCTCGTCGCCACGCTCATGGCCCCTGTCGTGATCGAGCTCGGTGCCCAGGCCGGTCTCGCGATCCCGCTCATCGCCGTGCATCTTTTCGTATTCTACTTCGGCATCATGGCCGACATCACGCCACCAGTCGGGCTTGCTGCCTTCGCAGCAGCCGCGATCTCGCACGAAGATCCCCTTGCGACGGGTTTCCAAGGCGCCCTCTACTCGCTGCGCACTGCCATCCTGCCGTTCGTATTCATCTTCAATCCCGCCATGCTCCTGATCGGCATCGAGAACTGGTGGCACTTCACGGCCGTGGTCTCCGTTTCGCTGCTCGCCATTCTCCTGTTTGCTGCCGCGACCATGAACTGGTTCGTCACAAAGAGCCGGCTTTGGGAATCGGCGGTCCTGCTGCTTGCGTGTTTCACACTGTTCCGACCCGACTGGTGGCTCGATCAGGCCTATCCCAAGTGGAATGAGATCCCCGCCAAGGAAATGCTGACACGTGTCGAGCAGGCACCTGCGGATGCACGCCTCACCATGGTGGTCGAAGGGCTCAACATCGAGGGCGACACGGTACGCAAGACCGTCAGCGTCCCGCTCGGCGATCCCAAGGATGCGCGCCAGCGTCTGCGCGCGGTGGGTCTCGGCGTTACTCCCGCAGGCGACAAGATGACGATCACGAACGTCGCCTTCGGATCGTATGCCCGCCGGCTCGGACTCGAAGCTGGCTACGAGGTGAAGGCCATGCTCGAGCCCGCACCGCGGCCATCGCAGGCATGGCCCATCGGCGCCGGTCTGATCGCAACTGGTCTGATCGCTTTGCTACAGTGGCGCCGAAGACCTTCGGGCGCTTAGCGATATTTTCTCGGGCCGGATGTCGGCCGGACGTGGCGCCAAACGTCCTTGACGCGGGCTCACGGCGCCCTGCACCCCTGGAAGGATCACGGTCATGTCCCTGACGCTCTACGCCCATCCGCTCTCGTCCTACTGCCAGAAGGTGCTCATCGCGCTCTACGAGCACGAGGTCCCATTCGAGTTCAAGCTGCTCTCGCCGGAGAAGCCCGAGAACGAGGCGGAGTTCGCCAAACTCTGGCCACTGAAGCTGATGCCCATCCTGGTCGACGGCGAACGTGTGCTGCGCGAGTCGAGCATCATCATCGAGTACATCGACCTGCACTACGCAAAGGACCGCCGGCTTATTCCGGCAGATCCGAAGGCCGCGCTGGATGTGCGCTTCTTCGATCGCGTGTTCGACAACTTCGTCATGACGCCCCAGCAGAAGGTCGTCTTCGATTTTCTGCGCGTTGAGGGGACGAAGGATGTCTTCGGCGTCGTGCAGGCGCGGGAGAAGCTCGACGCTGCCTACGCCTGGCTCGAAAGCGCACTCCCGGACGGTTGGGCCGTCGGAGGCCAGTTCTCACTCGCGGATTGTGCAGCGTCGCCCGCAGTCTTCTATGCGAGCAAGACGCAACCGTTCAACGGGCGCTTTCCACGACTGGAAGCCTATCTGACGCGGCTCGAAGCACGCCCCACGATCACGCGCGTGCGCGAGGAGGCTCAACCCTACTGGAAGTTCTTCCCCTTCGCCGACTAAGCGCTTCAGGAGCGCTCATGCAGCGGTCGCCAGGCCACCCATGCGTTCTATGAAGCGCGCGATGTCCTCGACGCCCGAACCCGCGCGGATGTTCGTGAAGACATAAGGCTTCTCGCCGCGCATACGCTTCGTATCGCTCTCCATGACGGAGAGATCGGCGCCGACGTGCGGGGCTAGATCGGTCTTGTTGATGACGAGCAGATCGGAGCGCGTGATGCCCGGCCCACCCTTTCTCGGGATCTTCTCGCCCTGCGCAACGTCGATGACGTAGATCGTCAGATCCGCAAGCTCGGGCGAGAAGGTCGCGGCGAGATTGTCGCCGCCCGACTCGATGAGAATGACATCAAGGTTCGGAAACTTGCGTCGCATGGTCTCGATCGCGGAAAGATTGATCGAGCAGTCCTCGCGGATGGCCGTATGCGGACAGCCACCTGTCTCCACGCCCATGATGCGATCGAGCGGCAGGGCCTGCATGCGCATCAGAATCTCGGCATCCTCCTTGGTATAGATGTCGTTCGTAATGGCGCAGATGTCGTAGCGCTCGCGGAGCGCCCGGCAGAGAGCGGCGGTCAGCGTGGTCTTACCGGAGCCCACGGGGCCTCCGATCCCGACGCGGAGCGGGCCATGCGATGAGCTCATGAGCGGAACAGCCTCGTGTACTGGGTTTCGTGCGCGAGCGACGCGATGTCCGAGCGATACACCGCCCCTCCGAGATCGTCCAATGTGGACTGCCCGGCAGCAGCCGCACACGCCGCAAGCTCCGGCATCAGAGCCGCGATCGTCCGCTGGGCATCAGTCTGGCCGACGGCGGAAAGGCGGATCGCGGCCGAGGTCAGGTTCGAAACGGCGGCGAGGCCGCACGCGTTGAGCGTCTCGGTGAGCGGCAGGTCGTGCGCCGCGGTTGCTGCGCCCACGGCGACGGGATAAGCCACATCCGGCGCGAGCGCGAGCGCCATGTCATCTAAAGCATCGCTGTCGCCGCTCCATGCCGCGCGGACGGTCTCCAGGAAGGCATTGCCCTGCGTGACCGTCTCGAGGTGGCGCTCGGCCGAAGGTTGAAGGGCCAGCGCCAGGGTATTCACCTCCGCGAGGCCCCTCATCTGATCTCCGACGACCGCCCGCCAAGCCGCGGCGAGCAGGATCATGTCATTGCGGATCGCGCCGTGCCCAACAAGATCGCGCAGCCATTCGGTCAGTGTCTCCCGATCGCACACCCAGCCGCGCTCGACTGCCCACTCGAGACCATGGCTGTAGGCGAACGCACCGACTGGAAAGGCCGGCGAGAGCCACGCAAGCAGGCGCGGATCGAAGCGTCTGTCGGATGGTGTCACAAGTGCCTGGGCGCCATCGCTCACGGCGCTATGTCTCGCGCTTATCTGGACGAAAAGTGCCTTGCACCACTGTGAGCTTCACCTCACGCCGTTGCGCGGGCTCGCCGGCCTGATGATCCCCGTGATCGTGCGTGTGATCATGATCGTGGTGGTGATGCCCGCCGCCGTGATGATGGTGATGACCCGAATGCAGCGGCCCCTTGCCGCCGTAGGCGCCACCCTCCGGCTCGAAGGGCCGGCGCACGCGATGCACATGCGCGCCGAGCTGCTCGACCAGTTCTGCAAGCACGTGATCCGGCTGGATGTAGATCGCGCCGTGCGTGATCTCGGCTGGTGTATGCCGGTTTCCGAGATGCCAGGCAATCGTCGCGAGCGCCAGCGCATCGGGTGCATGAATTTCGAGAAGATCCTCTGCCGCCGCCTTGACCAGCACCGCACCGCTGTGAACGGCGAGGCCATCACCATCGGCGAGATAGGTCGCCTCCGGCAGATCGAGCAACAGCTCGCGCCCGCCATCCGTCGTCAGCAGCACACGACGACGGTAGCGCGACTGCCGATCGAGCGTGATCGTGTCGACGATGGGCCTTCCCACCAGGGCACCGGCCCTCAGAACCGCGGAAGCGCGCAGGCTGTCCGTCATCTCGTTTCCGTGCCTCAGAAGAGGAAATAGCGTTGCGCCATGGGTAGCACCTTGGCCGGCTCGCAGACCAGCAATTCGCCGTCCGCGCGGACCTCGTAGGTCTCCGCGTCGATCGTGATGTCCGGCGTCGCATCGTTGTGGATCATGCTCTTCTTGGAGATGCCCCCACGTACATTCTTCACCGCGACCACGTCTTTCTCAAGCCCGAGCCGCTTGCCGACATCCTTCTGCACGGCAGCCGCGGAGGCAAAGATCAGCGAGGAGCGCGTGCGCGCCCCGCCGAAGGCGCCGAACATCGGACGGTAGTGCACGGGCTGCGGTGTCGGGATCGAGGCATTGGGATCGCCCATGGGTGCCGCCGCGATCACGCCACCCTTGATGACGAAGTCAGGCTTCACGCCGAAAAAGGCAGGCGACCAGATCACGAGGTCCGCAAGCTTTCCCGGCTCGACCGACCCGATGTGATCGGCGACCCCGTGCGCGATCGCAGGATTGATAGTGTATTTGGCGACGTAGCGCTTGGCGCGGAAGTTGTCGTTGCCCTTACCCTGGTCCTCGGGCAGAGCCCCGCGCTGCTGTTTCATTTTGTGTGCGGTCTGCCACGTGCGGATGATGACCTCGCCGATGCGGCCCATCGCCTGGCTGTCGGACGACATCATGGAGAGCGCGCCGAGATCGTGGAGAATGTCCTCCGCCGCGATCGTCTCCTTGCGGATGCGGCTTTCGGCGAAGGCGAGATCCTCGGGGATCGAGGGCGAGAGATGGTGGCAAACCATGAGCATGTCGAGATGCTCGTCGAGCGTGTTGACCGTGAACGGCCGCGTCGGATTGGTCGATGAGGGCAGCACATTCTTGAGGCCCGCCACCTTCATGATGTCCGGCGCATGACCACCGCCGGCGCCCTCCGTGTGAAAGGCATGGATCGTGCGGCCCTTGAAGGCCTTGATCGTATCCTCGACGTAGCCCGACTCGTTCAACGTGTCCGTGTGGATCATCACCTGCACGTCATGATCGTCCGCGACTGAAAGTGCGCAGTCGATGGCTGCGGGCGTCGTTCCCCAGTCCTCATGCAGCTTGAGCGCGCAGGCACCGGCCGTAATCATCTCCTCGAGCGCGCCGGGCAGCGAAGCATTGCCCTTGCCGGCAAAGCCGAGGTTCATCGGGAAGGCATCGGACGCGCGCAGCATCATCTCGATGTGCCAGGGGCCGGGCGTGCAAGTCGTGGCGAGCGTGCCGTGCGCCGGTCCGGTGCCCCCACCGAGCATGGAGGTGAGGCCCGACATGAGCGCATCCTCGATCTGTTGCGGACAGATGAAGTGGATGTGCGTATCGAAGCCGCCGGCCGTGAGGATCTTGCCCTCACCTGCGATGATCTCCGTACCCGGCCCGATGATGATGTCGACACCAGGTTGGATATCAGGGTTGCCGGCCTTGCCGATCTTGAGGATGCGGCCGCCCTTCAGACCCACATCGGCTTTGACGATCCCCCAGTGATCGAGAATGAGCGCGTTCGTAATCACGGTATCGGCAGCGCCGGCGCTGTTCGTCACTTGCGACTGCCCCATGCCGTCGCGAATGACTTTGCCGCCCCCGAACTTCACTTCCTCGCCGTAGGTGGTGAAATCCCTCTCGACCTCGATGATCAGATCCGTGTCGGCGAGGCGTACCTTGTCGCCGGTCGTCGGGCCGAACATCTGCGCATAGGCGGCACGGGACATCCTGGCAGGCATCGGCAATACCTTATGGCTGGATTTGCGGGCGCTTGTTGGAGCTTGCTACGGGTCGAGCTTGCCCATGACCTCCTGGCGGAAGCCGTAGACGACGCGGTCGCCGGAAAGCGGGATCAGCCGCACGTCGCGCGTCTGGCCGGGCTCGAAGCGAACGGCCGTCCCGGCAGGAATATCGAGGCGTGTGCCGCGCGCAGCATTCCGATCGAAGCTGAGCGCCGGGTTGGCCTCGAAGAAGTGATAGTGGCTGCCGATCTGGATCGGCCGCGCGCCGGTATTCGACACCGTGAGTGTCCTGGCGGCGCGCCCCGCATTAAGCTCGATTTCGCCATCGGGCGTGGTGATCTCACCGGGGATCATGAGGCACCTCTCAGAGGACCATGAGAACGAGGCCGAGAACGGCCGTCGCCGCTCCGATCGCCTGGGCCGGTCTGCGCGTCGCAACGCGCAAGATCGCAAGGCCGATCACAATGCCCACCACGTGAAGGAGCGCGGTCGAGGTGGCGAAACCCGCAGCGTAGCCGAGCCAGCCCGCTGCAGGGGCCTCGGCACCGTGCGCATGGCCGTGAAAGAGCGCGAAAGCACCGACGAGCAGCGCGCCCGGCACGATCGGCGCTTGCACGCCCAGCGCCATCAGCAGTCCGAGCACGACAACCGACAGCGCGATAGCCGGTTCGACGGCCGGAAACGCGATACCCGCATGACCGATGAAGCCGCCGGCCAACATCAAGAGCACGAACGCGACGGGCCAGACCCCGATTCGCTTTACCCCCGCAAGCGCCGCCCAGATGCCAACGGCGACCATGGCCGCGAGATGGTCGATCCCGCCGAGCGGATGAAGGGCACCATTGACGAGCGAGAAGCTCGTCTCGACGCCGGTATGGGCTGCAGCAGCGCCCGCGGTGAGCAGCGGCGCTGCGGCGGCGAGGGCGAGCGGAATAAGGCGAGCGAATCGCATTGAGCTGGAGCTCCGTTGGATTGCGTGTTCAACGAATGGGGTTGTGGACCGTGACGAGCTTGCTGCCGTCCGGGAATGTAGCTTCGACCTGCACGTCGTGAATCATCTCCGCGATACCCTCCATGACCTGATCGCGACGCAAGACTTTCGCGCCCGCCTCCATCAGCTCGGAGACGCTGCGTCCATCGCGGGCGCCTTCAACGACGAAATCCGTAATGAGGGCGATCGCCTCGGGGTGATTGAGCTTCACGCCTCGCTCGAGACGGCGGCGTGCAACATTGGCCGCCATAGCGATCAGCAGCTTGTCCTTCTCGCGCGGTGTCAGGTTCATGCGGTCGGCGCCCCCTTTCCCACGAGATTGCTCACGTCATCCAGACACGCGGCATGGCGCGACCGGCGAGCACCTCGGTTACGCTGATGATGTCACGCCGCACATCCTCAGGCGTGCCTAGAAATCGGGCAGTCAGCATTCCGTTCCATGCGCTCGCACCACAATCGGAGCGCGCATTGCCGAGCGCCGCGCGAACCTGTCCAATCCGGTCCTCCGCCTCCGGCGCCAGCGCGACGACAAGGCCGGCGCACCGCGCGCCCGCAGCGATCGCGGGGCGTGCCAGGATCTCCGCCATCGGCCCCTCGAGCCGGACGGCCTCGGCAAAGACGAGAGCACCACCGCGCCGGATCCGCCAGTTATCGCGTAGTCCCCCCGTCCCAAGCACCTCGCCGTGCGCGACGCGCCCGAAGACGACCATCTCGACCATGAGCAGGCGCGCGTCGGCCGCCATATCAATCTCGAAGCGCCGACTGAGCCGCGCGCCTGAATAGAGGATCGCCTCCTGCGGCAGCCAGTCGAGACGCGCAGAAGGCCCGAGCGTGATGGCAATGTCCATCTTCGCGGGCGGCCCCAGCGATTTGTAGAGCCGCTCAGCCGTGGCCGTCGAGTGCACGACGTCGGCGCCTGCCCCGATGTCGAGCGCGAACGCGAGGCTGTCACCACCGGCAACGCCGCCGCCCGTGTTGACCTGACTTGCTTCGAGATGTGCCGCATGCGTTGTCGGAAAGCGCAGGCGATAGCCGCCATACTCCGCGAGCGTGTCGATGCGTGTTGCGCCGTCGGCAAAAACATACCGCGCTTTGAGGCCGCCCGTCGCGCGAACCGGTTCCAGCGCACGGGCAGTCGCAAGGCGATCCGTCATGCCGGTCAGCTCGTGCGGCAAATCCATGTGTAACGGTCCAGCTTGCAGTCGCGAGCCCCATCAAGCAACCGCTTCTGCATCGAGCTCGTGCGGCGAGCTTGCGGCCGTCTGCGTTCGTTTGACACACCCGACATGCGCGCATAGTCTTCTCTGAACAACAAGAAAGAAAGCAATCGCCAGCCGTGGTCTGCGGAATTTTCAGGCGGGTCCACGGGATAGCGAAGGCTGCGAGCAGCAGCGCCAGGCGCGCATCTGCTCGCTCACAGGGAGGAAGAACGATGCTCAAAAAAGCCTTCACAGGGCTGGCTTTGGCTGTGCTGGTTTGTGGCCAGCCGACCGCCGCCTCAGCCCAGACCAAAGAGATGCGATGGGGAACCTCAGCGGTCGGATCTTCGGGCCATAAGGCCCTCATCAATCTCGCCGAGGTCCTGAACAAGGAATGGTCTGGCTACAACGTCACGGTCCAGCCGGCCCCCGGTGCCATCCTCACGATCAAGGGCTTCGCGACCAACAAGTTCGACGGCTACTACGGCGCCGATATCGGCTTCTACGAGTACGCGAACGACACCGCACGCTTCAAGGGCTTCAAGGCCAGCGCGCAACGCGCACCCATTCAGTCCATGTGGGTGTTCACCGCCGAGGTCGGCTTCGGCATCCATAAGCGCGACAAGGATAAGATCAAGAACTGGGGTGACCTTGCCGGCAAGAAGGCCTTCACCGGACCGCGCCCGTGGGATACGCGCGCGCAGACGGAACGCGGGCTCACCGCGCTCGGCATCAAGCACGACTACACCGAGGTCGATCTCGCGACTGCGGGCTCGTTGCTCGAGTCGGGCAATCTCCAGGCCTTCGTCGTCTATACGAACGCCGAGACGGGCGTCCCGCCCTGGATCACCGAGGCCTCACTCACGACGGATTGGATTGCGCTCAATCCGAGCGCCGACGAGATCAAGAGGCTGCACGAGAAGGGGCTCGCCACGACCGATGTGCCGTCGAAGGTCTTCAAGAAGGATATCGGCGTCGAAGCGATCACGCTCCTGCCCTTCTATTACGGCTTCCATGTCGGCCTCGATGTGCCTGCCGACGATGTGTACCGGAAGCTCGTAGTCGTCGAGAAGAACGCGGCCGCACTCGCCAAGGCTGACGGCGCCTATGCGCAGATCGCCGCTGACATGGTGGGGATGCAGCGCAAGGGCATCCAGTCCTCGGTCGAGTTCGTCGAGATCCATCCCGGCCTCGCAAAATACATGAAAGAGAAGGGCGTCTGGGATCCCAAGTGGGACGCACGCGTCGCCAAGGCGAAGTAGGCTGAGGCTTCCTTCGCAACGACCGTGGCGGGCCCTCTCCGGCCCGCTGCGCATTTCGCATCCGACGCGAACGCATTTCCCGACAAGATGAGGCTGGCATCATGAGCAAGGACACAGCGGCGAAGCCGTGGCCGGAAATCGCGATCGAGATCGCCTACTACGCCGCCACAACGATCTTCTTCGGCCTCCTCTTCGTCTACTACATAACGGGCCTCGGCGGACCGTCGCAGCTCGCAGCCATACTGGTCCCGCTCACCTTCGTCATCTTCACGCTGAATGCCTTACGCGAGAACGATCTCTATCCCCTGCTCAGCCGACCACTGAACCACCTGATCGGCTTCATCTACTGCGCTCTCTCCATTGCGACGGCGATCTACATGATCGTCGAGTTCGATGCCATCGGCTTCGCGCGTGCCGGATTCTGGAATACGCCGGACATGATCTTCGGCGCGATCATGGTGCTGCTGGTGCTCGAATACTCGCGCAAGCGGTTCTTCGCGCTGTTCGTCATCAACCTGATCCTGATCGTCTATTGCATCTATGGATGGGCAGTGCCCGGCATGTTTCGCCATCCGGGCCTGGACTGGGAGCGCATCCTGACGGCCATGAGCCTGGAAATGGCGACGGGCATCTACTCGCGCCTGCCGCAGCTCGCGCTCACGCTCATCGGCTCGTTCATTCTGGTGCTGAGCGTGCTCCGTGCCTTCGGCTGCATCGAATCGATCCTCAAGGCCGCCGGGCAGGTCGCCGCGCGCTCGCCGCACGCCGTGCCACTGTCCGCGGTTCTCGGATCGATCGGCATCGGCGCCGTGAGTGGCAGCGGCGCCGCAAATGCCATCACCACCGGCTCGGCAACGATCCCGGCGATGATCGCCTCGGGTATGCCGCGCCACCGTGCTGCGGCGATCGAGGCTTCCGCCTCGCTTGGCGGCCAGCTCATGCCGCCGGTTATGGGCATTTCAGCCTTCCTCATGGCCGACTTCATGGGGGTCAGCTATTTCGATGTCGTGGCGCGCGGCTATGCACCGGCCGTCGTGTTCTTCCTCGGCATCACCGTGGGCGTGTATCTGCTTTCCACACGATACGGCGGCACCACCGGCCAGAAATTTTCCGAGGAGCCCATGACCTGGGGCGACTTGGTCAATCTCGCCGCCTTCGCGCTCGTCGTCGGCGGCCTCGTTACACTGATGGCTGTTCTCTACATGGCGCCGATGTTTGCGGCAATCTACGTATTCTTTGCCGTGACTGCGATACTGCTGCTCAAGCACGTCGTGGAGCTGGCGACCGGCGCGAGAGACTCGAGCCTCAAGAGCATCACCGCGCCGCTGCTGCGCTTCCTCGACGGCTTCAGCTCCATGACGGCGGATCTCACGCTGCTGCTCGCCACGCTGTCGATCATGACCGGTGCCTTCGTCATCACGGGTGTGCCGACCAAGATCGGCTTCCTGCTCATGGAGGCGGCCGGCATCAATCTGTTCGCCATGGCGATCGTGGCTTTCCTCTTCGGCGCGCTGCTCGGCACTGGCCTGCCGCCGGCACCAACCTACATTCTGACCGCCCTCGTCATCGCGCCGGCCATGATCAAGACCGGCGTCAATCCATGGTGCGTCCACTTCTTCGCGTTCTTCCTCGCTGTATGGGGCGAGCTGACACCGCCGACATCCCTGGTCGCCGCCGTTACCGCTAAGATCGCCGACGCCTCCTTCATGAGGACCCTGATGGCGGCCCTCGTACTGTGCTCGTCGCTCTTCGTGCTGATGGCTGCGGCGTTCACCCGACCGGAGCTGGTGCTCGAGCCGGGCGTAGACCAGCTCGTCGCACTAGGCCTTGTCTGCGCGTCGACAATTGCACTGATGTTCAGCCTGCAAGCGTCGTTCAGCACTCGGGCGAGCACGGATTATGCCATACGGTTGGTGCTCGGTGGGCTGGCCATGTTCATTCTGTTCCACCCGAGTGACGCACTCTCGGCTACGGCCTGCATCCCGGCGGCGCTCATCGTTGGCTACTGGATCATGCAGCGCCGCAGCGCGCCCGCGGAGCTCGCCGCGGTCAGCAAAGGATAGGGGTCCGACGCTTTAGCCGGCGCGCAACTTCTCGATGATGTGAGGAATGTGCTCGCGACCCCAGTAGAGGTCGCCATCCTCGAAGAGGAAGCTCGTTACACCGAAGACGCCCGCCGCTTCGGCCTCGATCTGCACCTTCGTCAGAAGAGCGCGGCCCTCGCCATCGGCATAGGCGGCAAAGTCCGATGCATCGGCGCCACATTCCACGAGCAGCGCCGTAAGAACGGCTGCACTCTCGATGTCCAGCTCGCGCTTCCAGAATCGCTCGAAGACGCGATCGTGGTATCCGCGGAAAACGCCGCGCTCCTTCGCGTACAGCATTCCGATATTCGCAAGCGAGGAATCCCAGATCTTCTGCGTGCCGCGAATGGTCAGACCGCGCCGGTTCGCCTCGCGGCGACAATCCATGTAGCTGTATTTCACGCGCCGCCACTGATGTGCATTGCGGCTCTCCTCCGCAACTCCGCCGCCCGTATCGAGCTTGGCACTGCCGAGATAGGCCGGGATGTCGAGCGTGTAGGGAAGCCAGTCGATCTCTGCGCCGGTCTCGCGCTCGATGTCGTAGACGAGATCCTTGGCGAGATAGGCGTAGGGGCTCTTGTAGTCCGAGTAGACCTTGATCATCCGCTTGGTCATGTGGCGCGCTTTCCACTCTCCGCGCGCTCAAAGACCTCACCCTGGTCCTCACCGGCGCGCAGCAGGTATTTCTGGATCTTCTGGCTCGGCGTCTTGGGCATCTCGCGTCGGAACTCGATATAGCGCGGTACCCAGAAGCGCGGCATGTGCTCGTCGCAGAAGACCCAGAGCTCCTCCGCTGCAACCTTCGCCCCCTCGCGCAGCACCACGACGGCCTTGACCTCGTCCTCGCCAAGCTCGGATGGCGCCGCGATCACCGCGCATTCGAGAATCGCGGGGTGCCGGTTGAGCGTCGCCTCCACTTCCGAAGACGAGATGTTCTCTCCGCGCCGGCGAATGGAATCCTTCTTGCGATCGACGAAGTAGTAGTACCCGTCCCCGTCGGCGCGCGCGTTGTCACCGGTGTGGAACCAGAAGTTGCGGTAGGCTTCGAGCGTGGCTTCGGGACTGTTGTAGTACGCCGAGAGCATGGCGAACGGGCGCTTCGGGCGAACGAGGATCTCTCCAACCTCGCTAACCGGGACCGGCTCGTCGCGCTCATTGGCGATCATGACGTCGAATGTCGCGGCATTCGGCTTGCCGCAGG
>CAUJKI010000441.1 GCA_963205015.1 Pseudomonadota bacterium | reverse complement strand
TGTTCAAGAGCCTGCTGTTCTTCGGTGCCGGCGCGGTGCTGACTGCAACCGGCGCCAGCGATATCGAGAAGCTCGGCGGCCTCATTCTGCGCATGCCCAAGACGGCATTCGTATTCCTTGGCGGCGTGCTCGCGATCTCGGCGCTGCCGCCGCTCAACGGATTCGTCTCTGAATGGCTGATGTTCCAAGCCGTGCTGCTGAGCCCGGATCTGCCGCAATGGGGGCTGAAACTCTCCGTGCCGGCCGTCGGCGCCATGCTCGCGCTGGCCGCGGCGCTCTCGGCAACCTGCTTCGTGCGCGCGTTTGGCATTGCCTTCCTTGGCCGTCCGCGCTCAGCCGAGGCCGCTGCAGCCCGCGAGACCGACCTGGCCTCGCGCGCGAGCATGTTCGCGCTGCTCGCTCTGTGTTTGATCGCTGGCGTATTGCCGGGCCTGCTGATCGACGCGATCGCGCCTGTCGTCGCCGATCGGATCGGGCAGAGCATGCCGCCACAGGCGACCATCCCCGGCTGGTCGATCGTACCCATTGCCGAGAGCCGCAGCTCTTACAATGGCCTCCTCGTGCTTGTTTTCATCACGGTGTCGACGCTCCTCGCCATACAGTTTATCCATCGCTTCGCGAGCAACGCGGTGAGACGCGCGCCGCCTTGGGACTGCGGCTTCCCGAATCCCGATCCCGTGACGCAGTACACCGCCGACAGCTTCGTTCAGCCCGTGCGTCGCGTCTTCGGCGAGAGCGTGCTCATGGCGCGCGACACGGTGGAGATGTCGCCGCCCGGTGATCCGCGTCCGTCGCGGCTCACGGTGACCGTGCGCGATCCCATCTGGGAGACAGCCTACGCGCCCATCAGCAGCTTCATCTCGCGTGCTTCCGAGCAGCTCAATCATCTGCAGTTCCTGACGATCCGCCGATATCTGAGCCTCGTCTTCGGGGCACTCATCATCCTGCTCCTGGGGGTCGCCATATGGTCTTGATCCTCGACCTCGCCGTGCAGGGCGTGCAGATGCTGGCGGTGCTCGCGCTGGCGCCGCTGCTGCTCGGCTTCACGCGCAAGGTCAAGGCGCGGCTCCTGCGCCGCCAGGGCCCGCCGGTGCTGCAGCCCTATCGCGATCTCCTGCGTCTTTCCCGCAAGGAGGCCGTGCTCGCCGAGAACGCCTCGTGGCTCTTCCGCAGCGCGCCCTACATGATCTTTGCCGCGACCTGGGTAGCGGCGGCGCTGGTACCGACCTTCGCAACGGGGCTGCATTTCAGTTGGACGGCGGATCTGATCGCGATTGCCGCCCTGCTCGGGAGTGCGCGCGTGTTCCTGGCGCTCGTCGGCATGGATGTCGGCACGAGCTTCGGCGGCATCGGCTCGAGTCGCGAGATGATGTTTGCCTCGCTCGCCGAGCCGGCGATGATCATGATCGTCTTCGTCGTGGCACTGGTGGCGGGCTCGACGCAGCTCTCGCATATCGCGATCTTCATGCAGGAACACGCGAGCCTCCGCGTGTCTCTCGGCCTGGCGCTCGTGGCGCTCGTCATCGTCGCGCTTGCGGAGAATGCGCGCATCCCGGTCGACAATCCAGCGACGCATCTGGAGCTCACGATGGTCCACGAGGCCATGGTGCTCGAATACTCCGGCCGTCACCTCGCGGTGATCGAGCTGGCCGCGGCGCTGAAGCTTCTCCTCTACATTTCGCTCATCGGCTGCATCTTCTTCCCCTGGGGAATCGCGAGCGGCGAAGCCGGGCCCGCCGCCTATGCGCTCGGCGCCCTCACGTATTTCCTGAAGCTCGCCGCCGGCGGCTTCCTGATGGTTGTCTTCGAGACCTCGATCGCCAAGATGCGTGTCTTCCGGGTGCCGGAGTTCCTCGGTGCGGCGCTCATGCTCGGGCTGCTCGGCACGCTCCTGCTCTTCGTTTCGAGGACATTCTGATGGAACGGCTCTTCCTCGATGTCGCGCATCTGCTGGCCGGAGGGCTCGTGCTGACGAGCTTCATGCTGCTCTATCAGACGCGCATGTCGAGCCTTCTCGTCGTATTCGCGATGCAGGCCGTCGTGCTGACGCTTTCTGTCGCGTGGCAGGCGCACGTCCAGCACGCACCCCATCTCTACATCACGGCGGGGATCGCGCTCATTCTGAAAGCAGTGATCATTCCGTACGCGCTGACCCGCGTCGTCAGGAGCCTCGGCATTCACCGCTCGATCGAAACCGTGGGCGGCATCGGCCCGACGATGCTCGCGGGCATGGGGTGCGTCGCGCTCGCCATGGTTGTCATGTTGAAGGCAACGGCGACCGCGGACCCGCTGACGCGCGAGGATCTGGCGTTCGCGCTCTCCGTCGTCCTGCTCGGGCTGCTCATGATGGTGACGCGGCGCAATGCCGTGAGCCAGATCGTCGGCTTCATGTCGGTCGAAAACGGGCTCATCCTCGCGGCGGCCGGCGCCAGGGGCATGCCGCTGGTGGTCGAGATCAGCGTCGCGTTCTCCGTCCTCGTCGCCTTCATCGTCATCGGCGTGTTCCTGTTCCGCATCCGTGAGCGCTTCGACTCGGTGGAGCTGCAGGTGCTCGACGACTATCGCGGAGAGCGGCGATGATCGCAGTGCCGCCCTATCCGCTGCCAATCGATCCCACGATGGCGGTCCTGCTGATTCCGGCGATTGGCGTGATACTGCTTGCCGTGCTGCCGTTCTACCGGGTCAGCGCGCGGCTCAACGTGCTGTTTACCCTCGCGACGCTGCTTTCCGCACTCTACCTTCTTGTCGAGCGACCGACCGTCGGCCGCTATCTCTTCGTCGATGATCTCAATGTCGTCTTCATCGTGCTCGGCACGTTCGTCGGGTTCACGACGAGTTTGTTCAGCGCCAGCTACATCGGTCACGAGCTGGAAATCGGGCGCCTGACGCCCGCGAACCAGCGCTTCTATCACGCCATGTATCAGGCGCTGATGTTCTCGATGAACCTCGCGCTGCTCGCAAACAACATCGGCCTCATGTGGGTGGCGGTCGAGCTTGCGACCATGTCGACCGTGGTCATGGTCGGCATGTACCGCACGCACGCTGCGCT
>CAUJKI010000440.1 GCA_963205015.1 Pseudomonadota bacterium | reverse complement strand
ACCACGTTTGACGCCGAGCGGCAGCCTCAGTCCCTGCGCCTTGGTGACCGTGTCCGACCATGGCCCGAGCGCGACGACGACATCGGGCGCGGAGATCCAGCCGTCGCGCGTCGCGACTTTCCATCCCGCGCCGTCTCGTGTCAGCGAGCGCGCCTCGCCCTCGATAAGCGCGCCGCCGCGGCGCACGAAGAGATCGCCATAGGCTTTGCCGAGTGCGCTCGGGTCGGCGACGCTCGCCGGATCGGGCAGGAACACGCCGCCGACATAGACGGGCTTCAGGTGCGGCTCAAGCTCGGCCAGCTCCGTGCGGCTCACCGACTTCGCCACGACGCCATATTTCGCCTTGACCTCGGAGTCCTCGCGGATGGCCTTCTCGAGGCCCTGCTCCGTACGATAGAGCCGCAGATAGCCGGTGCGCCGGATCATACCGATAACGCCGGCCTCGTTCATGAAGGCCTCGTGCTCGTCGACGCAGCGCGTCACGATCGGCGCCATGGCTCGCGCGGTCGCGTGCATGCCTTCTTCCGTGGACCAGCTCCAATAGCGGAAGAGCCACGGCGCGACGCTCGGCAGCGACGACCACTGGAAGGAGGCCTCCGTCGACCGGTTGCGCGCATGGCGCAGGATCGTCGCCCACTCGCGCGGAAAGAGGTAGGGCACGATGCCCTCTCGCTGGATGATGCCGGCGTTGCCGTAGGAGGTCTCCTCGGCCACGCCCCGGCGGTCGACGAGCGCCACCGAGCGGCCGCGCTGCTGCAGATGCAGCGCCGTGGACACGCCGACCATGCCGGCGCCGAGGACGATCACATCGTTGCTCATAGGGGATGGGTCCGGTGCAGATGCTTCAATCGAGCTTCGCTCGGGTTGTTGGGTATCCTTAGTCGTGTCGCTCCCGGGCTCGCCTCTTCCGGACGCCTTTCCGTGTGCCTTCGCCTAAGCAGAGTGCCTACCCTTCCAGCTTCCAATTGTCAGCGCCGAATGGCAATAGTCCATTGGCGCCGGCCCGTCATGCGCAGGAAGATGCGTGGATCCGCCGGATGATGAGAAGCCCGGGCGGCGGCCCCTTGATCGAGATCAAAGAGAGTACGTCATGACCGCGGACAGCAACCTCAAGATCGACGGCAAGCGGCTGTGGGACAGCCTCATGGAAATGGCGAGGATCGGCGCGACGCCCAAGGGCGGAGTCAACCGGCTGACGCTCACCGATCTAGACCGCCAGTCGCGCGACCTCTTCGGAGAGTGGTGCCGCAAGGCCGGATGCACGATCTCGATCGACCGCATGGGCTCCATGTTCGCGCGCCGCGCCGGCACCGACAACAGCCTGCCGCCCGTGCTGATCGGCAGCCACCTCGACACGCAGCCGACGGGCGGCAAATTCGACGGCGCGCTCGGCGTCATGGCGGCGCTCGAAGTCGTACGGTCGCTGAATGATCTCGACATCCGGACGCGCCACCCGATCGAGGTCTGCATGTGGACGAACGAGGAAGGCTCGCGCTTTGCGCCGGCCATGATCGCGTCGGGAGTCTTCGCCGGCGTGCTCACGCTGGAGGACGCGCTCGCAACCCGCGATCCCGATGGCAAGGTCTTCGGAGAAGAGTTGAGCCGGATCGGCTATGCGGGCCCGGAGAATGTCGGCGGCCGGTCGATCCACGCGCTCTTCGAATTGCATATCGAGCAGGGCCCGATCCTCGAGGAAGAGGGCATCGACATCGGCATCGTCACCGCCGCCAACGGCCAGAAGTGGTACGAGATCACGCTCACGGGCGTCGAGAGTCATGCCGGTCCGACACCGATGAACCGCCGCAAGGACGCGCTCGTCGGTGCCGCGCGCATCGTGGAGCTGGTCAACCGTATCGGCCATGATCACGACCCGAGCGCGTGCGCGACCTGCGGCATGGTCGAGGTCTATCCGAACTCACGTAACGTCATTCCGGGGCGCGTCTTCATCACCGTTGACTTCCGCCACCCGGACGGCGCGAAGCTCGTCTCCATGGACAAGGCACTCCGCAAGGGCCTGGAGGAGATCGCGGCGCGCACTGGCGTCACGGCCGAGATCAAGATGGTCGCGGACTTCCCGCCGCAGCCCTTCGAGGCGAGCTGCGTCACGGCCGTGCGCAACGCCGCAACCAAGCTCGGCTATTCGACCCGCGATATCACCTCAGGCGCCGGCCATGATGCGGTCTATGTCGCACGCGTCGCGCCGGCGGCCATGATCTTCACGCCCTGCATCGGCGGCATCAGCCACAACGAGGCCGAGGACATGACGCCCGAGTGGGCCTCCGCCGGCACCGACGTGCTGTTGCACGCCGTGCTCGAAAAGGCTGAAGTGGTGAGCGGGAAGGCGTGAGGCAGCCTTCGCGCCCTCTCGCTATCTCGGCTGCTGCACGTTCGCAGCGCGCGGCGTGGTGGCCGCCGGCGGGGCGCCGCTTCCCGGCATGCTCCACAGCGTGTTGGCGCCGACATCGCCGCCCATGAAGGTCGTCGGGAAGGTGCCGCCCCACTTCTCGACCTTGCGATACTCGACGACGAGCGGGTTCTGCGCGAGCGCCGCGCCCATGATGCGGATCGCATCCGCCTGCGCCTCGCCCTGCACCTTGATTTCGTAGGCGCGGCCGTCCGCACGCGCTTTGTCCGCATCGCGCTGCGCTTCCGCACTCTGTGTTGTTTGCGTCGAGGTCAGACGCTGGCGCTCGAGCACGAACTTTTCGGTTTCGGCCTGCTCGCGCGCGACCTGCTTGTCGCGGATGGCCTTCGTGTACTCGGGCGGGAAGCCGATGTTCACTACCGAGAAGCCGGTGATCTGCACGTCGTCCGGCATCCGCTTCGAGAACGTCGCCATCGAGACATCGCGGAACTCGACTCGCTTGCGCAGCAGATCGTTGACGGTATAGCCGCTCGTCACGCCCTTCACCGTGTCGTTGAGGCGCGGCAGGATGATGCGCTTCTCGAACTGATCGAGACTGCCGAACTGGACGTAGAGATCCTTGACCTGGCTCCGCTTGACCAGCCAGTTGACCGTAACCTGGATGGGAATCTCCAACGGATCCTGCGACGCCGCTTCGAGCGTCATCGAGAACGCGCGCTCGCGCACTTCCATTTCCTCGACCGTATCGGCCCAGGGAAACTTGAAGCGCAGGCCCGGATCCACGACGTCGATCACATTGCCGAAGCGCTTCACGATGCCGACATGGCCGGCGTCGATGCGATAGATGCCGAGCCAGATCGTAGTGAGCACCAAAATGGCAATCACTCCGAGCCCGAAGCTACCGAGCTTGAAGCTCGGCAAGCCAGGCCGGCCGGAGCCGCCTGATCCCTGTGTCGTCGGTGTGGACGTCCGCATGATGAAGGCTCCTGCAAGCTGACCCCGCGCGCGCATTTGCCGCCAGACAATGGCCGGCCGCCGCGTCCGATTTGCGGCCGCAGCCAGCCACACCGCCCTGGTGAGGGCGGGTGGCACAGCGGCCGGCTGCGAATCACTTTTTGCTTTACTGGAAGGAAGTTAGCGGCGGTTGGTTAACTCATCGTCGCCAGCTGCACGGCGAGACCGCACGCGGCCTCGTATTCCTTGAGGTCGATCCATTCGTCCACGGTATGCGGCTCGTTCTGTCCGGCCCCGAACGTGACGGTCGGAATGCCGTGCCGGACCAGCCAGTTGGCATCGAGGCCGCCGTTGGCCACCCGGATCTCCGGCTTGATGCCCTGCGCCGTCACCGCCTCGATCGACCGCTGCACGACCGGCGCACTCTCCTTGAGGCGGAACGGGTAGTAATCGGTGTGGGAGATGAACTTGGCCTTGCCAGACTGGCCCTGGACGTTGGTGACGCCCGCCGCTGCCTTCGTGAACGCGGCCTTGTAGGCCGCCGTGATCTCCTTGTGGAACTTCGCGTCGTGACTGCGGCTCTCGCCGCGCACCCGGACGAAGTCCGTCACCACGTTGGTTGCATCACCCGCCGATCCGCCATTGGCGCCCGCAACGACGCCGACGTTGCTCGTGCCGACCTTGTCGCCATGCACGATCTTGCCGAACCAGCCGCCGCGGCGCGCCTCTGCCAGCGCCTCGGCGAGGATCAGCGTCGAGCTGATGCCGCGCTCGGGAGCGCCACCCGCGTGCGCCGCGCGTCCGCTGATCTCGACTTCCCAGCGGTCCGCGCCGACCGCCCCGACCGTCACGTATGACGCCGAGCGACCGTCGTAGTTGAAGCCGATGCGCACGCCGCGGAGATCCTTGGGATCGACGAAGCGCGCACCCCACAGTCCGCTCTCCTCGCGGACCGTAAACAGCAGCGTGAGGGGTGGATGGTCGAGCTTCTGCGCCGCAAGCTCGGCCGCGAGCGTGACGAGCACGCCGCAGCCGGTGCGATTGTCACCGCCGAGTGCGGTACGCACGGTGTTGACGACCTTGCGCCCCTGGATCTTCGGACGGGCGCCGGCGCAGAGCGGCACCGTGTCGAGGTGCGTCATGAACAGCAGCCTAGGGCCGTTGCCGAGGCGCCCGCGCCCGGGAAGATCGACGATCAGGTTGCCGGTCTCGCAGGGCACCGGAATGCGCTTGTGCGCGTCGTCGAAGCGGATCGCGCGCGCCGGCACGCCGACTTCCTTGAGTGCGGCGACGATCTCCTTGCCGATCGCCGCCTCGCGCCCCGTCACGCCTTCGACGGCCAGGAACCGCATGAGACGGTTCACGGCTTGCGCATTATCGACCTTTTTCATGGGTCTTCCGATGTCCCTCAGGATGCCTTCTTGCGGTTCTTCTCGAGCCAGCCGTTGACGAGCTCGACGGTCTT
>CAUJKI010000439.1 GCA_963205015.1 Pseudomonadota bacterium | reverse complement strand
AGGCGAGATCTGGCCGCTGCCGCTCATGGCGGCGCTCAGGTCCAAGGGGCACTCGCTCGCTCTTCCGGTCATGCAGGGCAAGGCCGATCCGCTGCTCTTCCGCGCCTGGGCGCCCGGCGATCCGCTCATCTCCGGTGTATGGGGCATCCGCCAGCCCGCGCCGGACCGGCCGGAGGTCTTCCCCGACATCGTG
Organism: Pseudomonadota bacterium; assembly: GCA_963205015.1. Classification (GTDB taxonomy): domain Bacteria; phylum Pseudomonadota; class Alphaproteobacteria; order Rhizobiales; family Hyphomicrobiaceae. Next base: position 6,886 of record CAUJKI010000439.1, on the reverse strand, counting down.
CTCGTGCCACTCCTCGCATTTGATGTGCGGGGCTACCGTCTCGGCTATGGCGGGGGCTACTATGATCGTACGCTCCGGCATCTGAGGGCCATGAAGCCGATTCTTGCGGTCGGTCTCGCTCTCGACGAGCTCGAGGTCGACGCCGTGCCCCATCTCGACTATGACGAGCGACTTGATTGGGTCCTGACGCCGTCGGGAGCCCGGCAACGCTCGGACGGTTGAGATGCGCCTGTTGTTTCTCGGAGATGTGGTCGGTCGCAGCGGCCGCGACGTGGTGATCGAGCATCTGCCTGGGCTGATCGCACGCTACAGGCTCGACTTCGTCGTCATCAACGGCGAGAACTCGGCTGGCGGCTTCGGCATCACCGAGGCCATCTGCGACGACCTGCTCGCTGCCGGCGCCGATGCCGTGACACTCGGCAATCACAGTTGGGACCAGCGCGAAGCCCTTGTCTTCATCGAGCGCCAGCCGCGCCTGCTGCGTCCTCTCAACTATCCGCCCGGAACGCCGGGCCGCGGCGCCGGCCTCTACAAGGCCCGCAACGGCGCCGAGGTCCTGGTCATGAATGCCATGGGCCGCATTTTCATGCCTGAGCTCGACTGCCCATTCCGGGCCATTGATGCCGAGCTCGAGGCCTGTCCGCTCGGCGCGGGCGCGGATGCTATCCTCGTCGACTTCCACGCCGAGGCGACGAGCGAGAAGGAGTCGGACGGCCACTATCTCGATGGGCGCGAGTCGTGAGTCGTTGGCACACACACTCACGTGCCGACGAGAGACGAACGCGTTCAGCCGGGCGGCACCGCCTACATGACCGATGCCGGCATGTGCGGGGATTACAACTCGGTGCTCGGCATGCAGCCCGAGGAGCCGATCAATCGCTTCCTCACGCGCATCCCGAAAGGGCGCATGGAGCCGGCGCTCGGCACGGGGACGCTGTCGGGATTCGCCGTCGAGATCGATCCCAGGACCGGCTTGGCGCTCAAGGCCCAGGGCCTGCAGATGGGCGGCGTGCTTCGGCCGCGGACGATCGATTTCTGGAGCGAGAGCTGACGTCGGTCAGGTCGCGCCATCGGCGCGAGCTGAGCCGCCTGCCTTCGCAGTAACCTGCTGCAAGAAAATCAGCCCTGGCGGGCCTTGAAGCGCGGGTTCGACTTGTTGATAACGTAGACCCGGCCCTTGCGGCGCACGAGGCGGTTGCCGCGATGGCGGCTCCGAAGGGATTTCAAAGAGTTGCGGACTTTCATGACACCACGGCCTCGGTTGCGGGCAGTGCGTCATGGCGCTTCTCGCTCTGAAGGAGCGGCGCGGCAACGAACGTCGGTGCCCATTGAAAAGGTCGCGCAACCTATTCGGCAGCGCCCGGACTGTCAATACAGCCTAGTCGGAGGAAGCCTCGCTTTCCGGCGCGGCGACCTCGAGCAGGCCCGATGGCGGCCGGCGATCGGCGGGCGGCGGCAGGCGACGCAGCGGCGTGCGCGGCGGCTCTCGGATCCGGGCTCCCGGCTCGAGGGTCCAAGGCCGGCGGCCATGCAGCCCGGCGACGGTCGTGATCGTCGTCTCGGCGCCGCGGAAGGTCAGCGCGTGCGCCCCATCACGCCGGAGGGCGGCCGCATCGATCACCAGGGCAGAAGGGGCGCACGCCTCGGGACGGCTCTGCCGCAGCACGAGGATATCCGCGCGTTCGCAGTCGTCCCGGAGCGCGGCTGGATGGCGGGGCGCGGCGAGCCGGCGCTCGCGTACGCGGGCAATGCAGCCACTGCTGTCGCATGTGAAGATCGCGTGGCCTGCCGCGGGATCGGCGACGCTCGCCGGGGTGCGGCCGTCGCCATCCCGCTCCAGCCATCGCCCGAGATCGAAGTAGTCGGAGCGGCCTGCGAGTGCCGACAGGCGGCCATCTTCGCCGCGCGCCGCGAGAAGCGTTCCCGATCGGCTGACGAGGATGTCAGGCCGCGGTCCGAAAGGCGTGATCGCCACGCCGGCCGCGATCGCTGCGAGACCCCATACGCGTAGCCGCGTCCGCCAGAGCAGGAGCCATGCCCCGCCCATGATGATGAGCCCGAAGCTCCCTGCTGGAATGGCGGCGACGCGGATCACCGAGCCCGGCAGCGCGGCGACCCAGTAAGCGACGGCGGTCATGAAGGAGATGCCGAGCCCCATGGCATTGAGCGGTGCCGCCTCGAGCCCGAGCGGCAGCGCCAGCAGCGTCGCGAGTGCGGCCGGCATGATGAGGATGTTCACCGCCGGTACGGCCAGGAGGTTCGCGAGGATCGCGTACTGCTGGCTCTGGTGGAAATGATAGATGCCGATGGGTGCCACCGCGAGGCTCGCGATGAGCGTGGAGGCAATGATGCCCGCAAAGAAGAAGAGGGGCGCCCGCCACAGCCAGCCGGTTGCGGGCGTGCGCGCGTCCGCATTGCGCCGGTCGCGCCAGGCCTCGTATCCGGCGACCAGCGCGACGACGGCCGCGAACGACATCTGGAAGCCGACGTCGATGAGGCTCTCCGGCATGACGATGAGCATGGCGAGCGCGGCGAGCGCAACATTGCGCAGTGCGAGCGCCGGCCGGTCGAGCAGGATCGCGATGAACATGATGAGGACCATCAGGAACGACCGCACCGCCGGCGGCGAGGCGCCCGAGATGGTGAGATAGGCGAGTGCTCCGAGCGCGCCCGCGATCGCCGCCCATTTGCGGATGTCGAAGCGGAGTGCGATCGCAGGAATGAGCGAAAGCAGGAAGCGCGCCGTGAAGAACATGGCGCCGGCCATGATCGCCATATGAAGGCCGGAGATCGACAGGATGTGAATGAGGCCGGAGTCGCGGTAGGCAGCGTTCGTGGCTTGCGTGATGGCGCCGCGCTCTCCGGTGAGGAGTGCGACGGCGATGGCGCCCTGCTCGCCTGGCAGGACCGCAGTGGTGCGCTCGGCAATCGTCTGGCGGAGCCGGTTGAAGGCTGCGCTCGCCCGGAGATCCCAGGGCATGGGCGCGTCGATGGTCGCGGCCTGCGGCGCAGCGAGCGAGTAGCCGACGCCGCCGAGACCCAGGAACCAGGCTTGTCGCGCGAAGTCGTAGCCGCCGGGCAGCGATGGCCCGGCCGGCGGCGAGAGCACGGCGCGGATGCTGACGGCGTCGCCGGCCTTGAGTGTCGGGTCGGTCGCAAGCGTGCGCACGCGGACGCGTGCTGGCCGGCGCTTGGCATCGAGGCCTGCGATCTCGTGGACGCGGATGGTGACGCGCTGCCCTCTTTCTTCGCGCGGCTCGATCAGCTCGATCCAGCCGGTCACCGCGAGCGTGCTGCGCTCGCTCGGGATGACCGGTGCTGCGACGAAGTGGGCGCGGCCCTGGGCGAGCGCGAAGCCAAGCACGGTGCAGAGCAGCAGGCCGCCTGCGATTGCCGCGGTGCTTCCCTCGCGCCAGCGCCAGCGCACGATCGTGGCGATCATCAGCGCGGACCCTGCGACGACCGGCGCCGGCTCGAAGGCGAGTGCGAAGTATGTGGCAATGCCGCAGCCGAGCAGCACCGGCGCCCAGAGGAACCAGCGGTCCTGCTCGCGTTCGAGCGCACTCAGTGCTGCGGCGAAGAGCTGCCCCATGCCCATCCTCGTCGCCGCCACGGTAGAGGGCGTGCAGAAGAAAGCAAAGTCGTCCTGTGCCGGGACAGCGCGGCAGCGGGCGTGCCGCAGCAGCAGAAGGCAGAGACGCCTCTTTCCAACGCCCGCGGCAAAGGAAAAACCGCCGGAGCTGAGCCCCGGCGGCGTCGGAATGCGCAAACACCTATGGACAGTCTACTTCTTCGCCGGAGCCGCGGCCTTCTTCGGCGGTGCCGTCTTCAAGCGGCAGTAGGCCTTGCGATCGACGCCGGCCTTGGTCTTGGTCGCCTTGATCCACGAGCAGCCCGTGTTCGCGCCGCAAGCCTTCTCGTCGAGGCCCTGACAGGGCGAGGCGGCCTTCTTCTTGGCGGGCGCCTTCTTCTCGGCCGGAGCCTTGGTCTCGGCTTTCGGGGCGGCTTTCGGCTCGGCCTTTGGCGCCTGGGCGTGAGCCGCTCCGCCGATCAGCGCCAGAGCGAGGCCCATCGCGCTCAGTTTCAGAATCCAACGATCCCTTGTCACGGCAGTCACTCCCTAGGTTGATGCCGCGCGAAACATATCATCGTCCAGAACGCTAAGTAACTGATTTATGGTGAACAATCATTCAGCCCGGTGCACGGGACGTGCGCACCCAGGACAGGGCAGCTTCCAGGCGATCGTCGCCCCAGAAGATCTCGCCGTCCTCAGTGAGGAATGTCGGGGCTCCGAATATGCCTTTCTCGGCAGCGGCTTCCGTGCGCGTGCGCAGAGCCAACCTCAGCTCGTCCGAACCGGCGCGGGCCATCACACGGGCGGGGTCGTGGCCGAGACCGGCGACAAGGCGGGAGAGCGTGTCAGGCGCTGCGATATCGGCTTTGTCGGCGAACTCGGCGGCGAAAACAGCCCGAGTGAATGGTCCGATCCAGCCCTCGTTCTCGGCGACCATGCCGATTCGCGCCGCCATCAGGCTATGGGCCGGGAAAGGCTCGGGCACATGAAAAACGACGCCGCGTGCCGCCGCGATCCGCGCGATATCCCGGGCCATATAGCGGCCCTTGGCCGGATTCAGCACGAAGGGCGATGTCGTGAGCCCCTGGGCCTTGAAAATGGGACCGAGAAGAAAGGGGCGGTAGGCGATTTCGACTTTTGCCACCGCCGCGAGCGCCTCGATGCGCATGGCGGCCAGATAGGAATAGGTCGAGGCGAAGTCATACCAGAATTCGAGCTTCGGCATGTCGCTTGATCCGTGTTACCGCCGGGCCTCGGAGGCTAGGCCAGTTCGCCGCCCCTGTCTGCCGCCGGAGCCGGCCCGCGGACGTGCACCCGCAACGTACATCTCCCGGTTGCCCTCTCGGGGACCATCGCGCTATAAGCACGCCTGACCCCTCCATCACCCTCAATAGCAACGGCTGCTCGACGCATCGGGCAGGCCCGAAGAGCCCATACCCCGGAAAGCCAAACAATGAGCAATCGCAAACCGCTGATGCCGAAAGCGACCGCCGTCTGGCTGGTGGAGAACACCTCGCTCAGTTTCGATCAGATCGCGGAGTTCTGTGGGCTCCACCATCTCGAGGTGAAGGGCATCGCCGACGGCGATGTCGCGCAGGGCATCAAAGGCATGGATCCGATCGCATCCGGCCAGCTCAGCCGCGAGGAGATCAAGCGCGGTGAGGGAGATCCCGACTACCGGCTCAAGCTCGCGGAATCGAAGGTCGAGATCCCGCCGGTGAAGACGAAGCGCGGACCGCGCTACACGCCGGTGTCGCGCCGCCAGGATCGCCCCAATGCCGTGATGTGGCTGCTGCGCAATCATCCCGAGCTCAAGGACAGCCAGATCATCCGTCTCGTCGGCACGACCAAGCCGACGATTGCCGCCATCCGCGACCGCACGCACTGGAATGCCACCAATCTCGCGCCGCAGGACCCGGTGACGCTGGGCCTCTGCTCGCAGATCGATCTCGACAACGAGGTGGCCAAGGCGGCGAAGCGCGCGTCTGCGGCGCGGCCGGCAGGTGCTGCGACCGAGCCGAAGGCCGGCACGCTGCTGCCGACATCGGAGACTGTTCCGGGCCTCGGGCCGCAGCCCGATGTCAATTTCCCCGAGCCGCCGGCCGAGCCGGAAGAGTCCGAAGAGGCTCAGGCCTCCCGCGTCTTCGCGCGTCTCCAGGAGCTCGGCGCGGGTGAGAAGAACGACGAGGAAGAGGAACAGCGCTGAGGCGCTGCTCGCAGCGCGCGCTGAGATTACACCTCCTCGATGCGGATCATCTGCGGCTTCTCCGCGACCTTGCCGTCCGCCTCGATATCGTCCAGCGCCCGGCGGATCGCTCCCTCGGTGGTCTCGTGCGTGATGATCACGATGTTCGCGAGTGTGCCCGGCACGCCGCGTGGGCCGTGCTGCACGATGCTGTCGAGCGAGACTTCCTGCTCCGCCATGCGCGCCGTGATCGCCGCCATCACGCCCGGCCGGTCGAAGGCCGAGAAGCGGACGTAGTATTCGCCCTTGCGCTGGGCGAGCGGCGCGCTCTTGTGCGGCTTGAGGCGCGAGGACGGCACGCCAAACGGCGGCAGCACGAAGCCTGCGGCAATGTCGACGATGTCGCTCGCCACGGCCGAGGCGGTTGCACGCGCGCCGGCGCCGGGCCCGACGAGGAGCAGGTTGCCGGCAAAATCCGCACTGAGGGCGACCGCATTCGTGACGCCTGAGACACCGGCAAGGGCCGTTTCCGCAGGGATCATCACCGGCGTGACGCGGCTCTCGATGCCGGCCTCGGTCAGGGTGGCGACGCCGAGGAGCTTGATGCGGTAGCCGAGTTCGTCGGCGGCATTGATGTCGGCGTCCGTGATCGCCTGGATGCCTTCGATGTGGATCTGGTCGAATGCGACGCGCGTGCCGAAGACGAGGCTCGTCAGCAGCGCGAGCTTGTGTGCGGCATCGAAGCCGCCGATGTCGAACGTCGGGTCGGCTTCCGCATAGCCGTGCGCCTGCGCCTCCCGCAGGACCTCGGCGAAGGGGCGGCGCTCCTCCTGCATCTTGCTCAGGATGTAATTGCAGGTGCCGTTCAGGATGCCGGATACGCGCCGGACCTGGTTGCCGACCAGCGCCTCGCGCACGGTCTTGATGGCAGGAATGCCGCCCGCGACCGCTGCCTCGAAATTGAGCGCGACATTGTGCTGCTCGGCGAGACGGGCGAGCTCGAAGCCGTGATGGGCGAGCAGCGCCTTGTTGGCGGTCACGACGTGCTTGCCGGCGGCGAGCGCGGCGTCCACGGCGCGCTTTGCGACGCCATCCTCGCCGCCGATCTGCTCGACGAAGCAGTCGAT
>CAUJKI010000438.1 GCA_963205015.1 Pseudomonadota bacterium | reverse complement strand
GCATCGCTTCAAATACATGGGTGATGCCGGCGAGAAGACGGCGCCGACATCAACGACGCATATTTCCGTCGTCGATCGCGAAGGGAATATGGTGACGCTGACGCAGACCCTGCTGACGCTGTTCGGTGCGCGGATCGTGCTGCCGAGGACCGGTATCCTGATGAACAACGGCATCAACTGGTTCGACCCGACGCCAGGCGGCCCGAATGCGATCGCGCCCGACGCCCGCGCGCTTGCCAACTACGTGCCGGCAGTGATGACCGGCGGCGGCGCGACGATCGCTATCGGTGGCTGCGGCGGGCGGCGCATCCTGCCTGCGGTGTTCCAGCTGCTCGCCATGTCGGTAGATTTCGGCTTCGACCTCGACGAGGCCTTCCACCAGCCGCGGCTCGATATCTCCAACGTCTCTCCGATCATCGTCGACCGGCGCCTGCCGCAGAAAGTGATTGACGCGCTGACCGCGGAGCACAAGGCGGTCATCGGCGAGCCCGTCGAGTTTCCCTCGAACTTCACGATCGCCGGAGCTGTGCGGCGCGCACGCGGCCGCAACGAGGGTGCGACGGAGCCCCATCATCCCTGGAGCGAAGCCGTCGCCGAGGACGAGGTGTAGGCGTTCTCGTCAGTCGGTCGCGCTGCACGTGCATTTGTGCGGCTCGCGTACGCGAATCCAGTCACGGAGCGCGGCGATGTCCTCCGTCGAGAGCAGGCGACGCGCGGCGGGAATCAAGAACGCATTCTCCCACAGGACGTGCCGCCGCATGGGGACGAAGTGCGCCCTCAGCAGATAGCCGACCATCTCCGGATTCTCGGGCGGGCCGCCGCGCGCGAGATCGTGCAGCGTCTCGACGATCTCCCGGTCGAGGCCCGCATCGGCGGCGTGCTCGAACGCGAGCTGGGCGAGCCCGGCAACAAGCGCCGGATCGCTCTCGCGGCGCTGGCTCAAGATCGGGAAAAGAGCTTCCTCCTCGAAGGCGGTATGATTGGCCCAGCCGCGCTCGAGCGCCGTGCACGCGAGTTGCGCGAGTTGGGGCGCAGCATTCTCGGGGAGGCTGTCGGCAATGTGCTCCAAGAGGTCGCAGAGGTCGAGCCGAAGCGCATTGTCCTCATCGAGGAGCTGCAAAGGATCGACGAGCCAGCAGCCCGGCGACAGCACATGTGGTGTCGATGCGTCGCTCACGGGCCCTGACCCTTGATCGCAATCGTAAGATCGAGATGCCGAACCGGCCTGCCGCCCGCGTTTCGCGGCGCGTCGGCTGAAGGCCGTGCGTTTCCTGCCCTTCTCAATTTCTCGCTGCGGAGGTTTTCGCGCCTTGATCCGCGTCAAGGGCCGTCGGCACCCGGCTCAGCGGCCGGATTTCTCGTCGCGGAGCTTCTGCCAGTAGGCGAGGCGTTTCCTGATTTCGCGTTCGAAACCGCGCTCGGGCGGGTCGTAGTATTGCTCACGCTCCATATCGTCAGGAAAATAGTCCTGCCCGGAGAAGCCCTCGGCGGTTCCGTGATCGTACTCATAGCCGGCGCCATAGCCCTGCTCGGCCATGAGGCGCGTCGGCGCATTGAGGATGTGCTTTGGCGGCGCGAGGCTGCCGCGCTGCTTGGCTGCGCGCATGGCGGCACCATAAGCCTTGTAGGCGGCGTTCGATTTGGGCGCCGTCGCCATGTAGATCGTCGCCTGTGCGAGCGCCAGCTCGCCCTCGGGGCTGCCGAGGAAATCGTAGGTGTCTTTCGCCGCGAGTGCCTGCGTGATGGCAGCGGGATCGGCGAGGCCGATGTCTTCGACGGCCATGCGCACGAGGCGCCGCGCGAGGAACAGGCGATCCTCGCCGCCGTCGAGCATCCGGCAGAGCCAGTAGAGCGCCGCGTCGGGATCGGAGCCGCGTACGGCCTTGTGGAGCGCGCTGATGAGATTGTAGTGCCCGTCGCGACTCTTGTCGTAGAGCGGTGCGCGTCGCTGGACGAGCGATACGAGCGACGCGGTCGTCAGCGGCGGCTCGCCCGGTGCGACGGCCGCCAGCACTTCCTCGGCGAGATTGATGAGCGCGCGCCCGTCGCCGTCGGCCATGCCGATGAGAGCCGCGCGTGCCTCTTCGTCGACGGGCAGCGCGCGGCCGGTCTCCTCCTCGACGCGCGCGACCAGCTCGCCCATGGCGGTCTCGTCGAGACGGTTCAGGACGAGCGTCGTCGCGCGCGAGAGAAGGGCGCCGTTGAGCTCGAAGGAGGGGTTCTCCGTCGTCGCCCCGACGAGGGTGATTGTCCCATCCTCCATGTGCGGCAGGAAGCCGTCCTGCTGGGCACGGTTGAAGCGATGGATCTCGTCGATGAAAAGGAGCGTGCCCTTGCCCTGCTCGCGGCGCGCCTTGGCGCGGTCGAAGGCTTTGCGCAAATCCTGCACGCCCGAGAAGATCGCGGAGAGCTGCTCGAATTCGAGGCTTGTCTCCTGCGCGAGAAGGCGTGCGATCGTGGTCTTGCCGACGCCGGGCGGGCCCCAGAGAATGAGGTTCGGCATTCGGCCGGCACGCAGCATCCGGGTCAGCGAGCCCTCCGGGCCGACGATGTGCGCCTGGCCGACGACCTCGGAAAGCTTTTTGGGGCGCAGCCGGTCGGCGAGCGGACGTGGGGCGCCCTGCTCCATGCCGGCGGCTTCGAAAAGGTTCGTCATACTCTGAGCTCCGCCGCGCGCAGCATCGGCGCCACGGCAGGCCGACCGTGGCAAGGATCGTACGGTGGCGTCAAGTGCGGCTCAGGTTGGAAGCTCAGGCCGTGCGCCGGATCAGGAAGCGATAGACGCCGCCGGCCTCGGAGTGCTCGACCAGCTCGTGCTTCGTTTGCCGGCAGAAAGCCTGGAAGTCAGCGACCGCGCCGGGGTCCGTGGCGAGCACTTCGAGCGTGCCGCTGACCGGCACCTCGCCGATCGCCTTCTTGGCCTTGAGGATCGGCAACGGGCAGTTGAGCCCCTTCGTATCGAGCGTCTTGTCGGCCATGCTTTTCGTTACTCCATGCGCTTCCCCGGCCCGCTTCTCGATGCCATGGCGTTGTTGCGCGGGGCCTGGTGGCCACTCCATATTCAAGGCTGCGTATAGTTGAATGCAACCACGCCGTCGAGAGGGAGGATAGCGTGCCGCCGTTTCTCGTCACGCATGAGATCTTCCGGCGCCCGGCCTTCGGGCGCCACCATCCGCTTGCGACAGGACGGCAGGCCGCGGTGCAGGATCTCATCGAGGTGCTCGGCTGGCGCGATCCGGCGCTGACGCGCGTGCCGGAGCTGCCCGACCGGGCGGTTCTGGAGCGATTTCACGCACCCGACTATCTGAACGCGCTGGAGCAGGCGGATGCTGCCGGCCAGGCGACCGCCGACATGCGCACGCGGTACAATCTCGGCACCATGGAATGCCCTGTCTTTGCGGGGCTCTGGGATCGTGCGCGGGCGACGGTCGGCGGTTCGATGCTGGCGGCGGAACTCGTTCTCCGCGGCGGCGTGGCGTTTCATCCGACCGGCGGGACTCATCATGGTCAGCCGGGCCGCGCTTCCGGCTTCTGCTATCTCAATGATCCGGTGTTCGCGGTATTGCGGCTGCTCGATGGTGGTCTCGGCCGCGTGCTGCATGTCGATCTCGATGCGCATCACGGCGATGGCCTGGAGGCGGCCTTTGCAGACGATCCGCGTGTCCACATGGTCTCGATCCACGAGGACGGGCGCTGGCCCGGCACGGGACGCGCGGCGGATGCGCTCGGTGGGCGAGCGTTGAACGTGCCGGTGCCGCGCGGGATCAATGATCGCGAGTTCGCGCTCGTGCTGGAACGACTGGTCTATCCGTTTGCGCGGCGTGCGGAGCCGGAAGCGATCGTCGTGCTACTCGGCGCGGATGGCTTGGCGGGGGATCCGCTCTCGGGGATGCGGCTTTCGAACGGCGTGCTTTGGCAGGCGTGTCGCGCACTCGTTACGATGGCGTCGCGCGCGGTGATCCTCGGCGGCGGTGGTTACAACCCTTGGACCACCGCACGGCTCTGGGCCGGAATGTGGGGACTGCTGGCCGGCCATGACATCTCGGGCGAGCTGCCTGCGGCTGCGCGATCCATTCTCGTCGGTCTCGACTGCGATCTCGTCGACGACGAGGACCGCGACCCAGCCTGGTTGACGACCCTCGTCGATGCGCCGAATGCCGGTCCGATCCGACCAGAGATCGCGGCGCTCATTGACGGGCATCCACTGCGTCTTCCCTCAATCGCCTGAAAGATTGCGCTCCATGTAGAGCGCATCATCTCCGTAATCCTTGAGCTTTGCGCGCAAGGCCTCGGTCGTCATGTCCTTGAAGCCGAGCTTGGCCCAGTAGCTGCCGGCACCGCTGACCGCGACAAGCATCGCCGTGCGAAATCCCTTATCTGCAGCTGCTGCGAAGGCGCGCTCGCAGACCTCTGCAACTACGCCGCCGCCGCGCGCCGACGGATCGACGGCGACGTCATGGACGTACCAGCAGTCCACCTCTGGCGGAATCATGCCGAGCATTTGATGGAGCGCTGGCGGCTTTTGTCGAGTCCAGGGGTGGCTGCAGAAGTAGCCGACGATCTCTCGATTCCTTACCAGCACGAAGCAGCCCTCGGGCGCGAGCGCGATCCGCTCGGCGAAAACCTCCTCGCCCTCGGCATAAGGACCGAGATGCACCAGCGATAGCCGCGCGATGTCGCCGATATCGGTGAGTGCCGCTGGGCGCCACTGGAGAGGCTTGATCATGGGATGACTCATGGACCGCTTAACATGCATTGCCTAATATTCGCGTTTCCGAATATGATCCCCGTATGAACTGGATCGGTCATCTCGGATCAATCGAGCCGCTGGAGGACGCCGAATTCGATACGGCGCTCGTTGCGGCCATGCAGACGGCGGCAGCGGCGCGCGGGCGGCAGACGCC
>CAUJKI010000437.1 GCA_963205015.1 Pseudomonadota bacterium | reverse complement strand
GTTCGAGCCCGCCGTTCGCGGTGCCGGCGTCGTCGACATCGCCGCACGCGCCGGCCGGCGTGCCCCGGTGGTGATCGTGCGCGGTCATGCCGAGCACGCGCCACGGCGGCTGCGCGACTGGCGTTATGCCGAGGCGGCGCGTGACCTCCAGGCTGCGGTCGCACAATACGCCAAGGCGCTCGGCGTCAGGCCGCTACGTATCACGCTTCGCGACCAGAAGACCCGCTGGGGCTCCTGCTCGAGCGGCGGTCAGCTCTCGTTCTCCTGGCGCCTGCTGCTGGCGCCGCCGGTTGTGCTCGACTACGTCGCCGCCCACGAGGTCGCCCACCTCGTCCACATGAACCACGGGCCGCGCTTCTGGCGCCTCGTCGACCGGATCATGCCGCGCGCCGGCGAAGCCAAGGCTTGGCTGCGCATTCACGGCATGGACCTCTACCGCTACGATCTCGACACCTGAGACCCAAAGCCCCTCCGCACGCGCCCCTTTCCCCGACTGCGCTGTTCCGTTGTGGCCGAAAAGGCGCTAAGCCAGAGCCATAAGTGCGCAATGCGCGCACAGCATTCGGGGAAGCGCCGCATGAGCCAAGTCATCACCTGCATCGAGGACCTGCGCGTGCTCGCCAAGCGGCGCGTGCCGCGGATGTTCTACGACTATGCCGACTCCGGCGGCTGGAGCGAAAGCACGTATCGCGCCAACGAGGAGGACTTTCAGCGCATCAAGCTGCGCCAGCGCGTGGCCGTTGACATGACCAACCGCACGTTGGCGTCCAGCATGGTCGGCATCCCCGTCGCGATGCCGCTCGCGCTGGCGCCCGTCGGCATGACGGGGATGCAGCACGCCGACGGCGAGATCCTGGCCGCCCGCGCCGCGGCTAAAGCGGGCGTGCCGTTCACGCTCTCGACCATGAGCATCTGCTCGATCGAGGACGTCGCCGAGAACACGGACAAGCCATTCTGGTTCCAGCTCTACGTGATGCGCGACAAGGACTTCGTCAGCCGGCTCCTCGCGCGCGCCAAGGCGGCCGGCGTCTCGGCGCTGGTGCTGACGCTCGACCTGCAGATTCTTGCCCAGCGCCATAAGGACCTGAAGAACGGTCTCACCGCGCCGCCGCGTCTCACGATCCCCAACATCATCGACATCGGCATGAAGCCACGCTGGTGGACCGCCATGCTCGGCACCAAGCGACGCACATTTCGCAACATCGTCGGCCACGCCAAGGGCGTCAGCGACATGAGCGCGCTCGGCGCCTGGACAGCCGAGCAGTTCGATCCGCGTCTTTCGTGGGACGAGGTGAAGCGCATTCGCGACGAGTGGGGCGGCAAGCTCATCCTCAAGGGCATTCTCGATCCCGAGGATGCCGAGATGGCCGCACAGACGGGCGCCGATGCGCTGATCGTCTCGAACCACGGCGGGCGCCAGCTCGATGGCGCGATCTCGTCGATCGCCGCGCTGCCCGCCATCGCCCAAGCCGTCGGCAGCCGCATCGAAGTCCACATGGACGGCGGCGTCCGCTCAGGCCAGGACGTGATCAAGGCGATCGCACTCGGCGCGAAAGGCGTCTACATCGGCCGCGCTTTCACGTACGGCCTCGGCGCCATGGGCGAGGAAGGTGTGGCGAAGGCCTTGGAGATCATCCGCAAGGAACTCGATCTCACCATGGCGCTCTGCGGCCATCGCGACATCAAGAACGTAACCGCGGACATCCTCGTCGGCGGTGCGCCGACGGCAGGCGCGGCGCCGGCAAGCCACCTGCGCGCGATCGGCTGAGATCAAGCTCGCAAAAGACGAGGCGGCGGTATCTCGCGCGGGTCGTGGGGCCGCGTGCATGGCGCCAGCCCAAACGCGCCAAAGGCGCGACGTTCCCGCCGCGCCCACATGTCAGCGCAATGGCCGGAAGAGCACCTCCAGCCTCATGGGTCGTTCAAAGAGAGATCAGGTCCGCGGCGGTCCGCCGGCACCAGCGCCGGGACCACGGCCACCGCCCCGACCGGGCGTCTTGGTCGCGGCTGGCTTGTTCGGCAGCAGGCCCTCGCGCTGCAGCTTCTTGCGGGCGAGCTTTCGGGCCCGGCGAACGGCCTCGGCCTTCTCACGTACCCGGCGCTCCGAGGGCTTCTCGTAATAGTTGCGCAGCTTCATCTCGCGAAAGATGCCTTCGCGCTGCATCTTCTTCTTGAGCGCCTTGAGCGCCTGATCAACGTTGTTGTCGCGAACGAGAACTTGCAAGCGTACCACTCCTCGTGGGTTCGAATTTGCCGCATTGAATGCCGAATACGCAAGCGCCCCCGGTGCCCATGGCAGCGGCGGCGGTCAGCGTTCTGGGCCGCCTTTTAGCAGAGCCCGTGCTGGAAGTCCATCGGCCGACAAGAACCGCCTTCTTCCCCCGGCCCAGGGCGGCAGCGAATCGGGGCGAGCGTCGAGACCCGATGCGCCGGCAATCGGCCGTGCACTGCAGCATTGCGACCCGGGCTCCCGGTCCCGCCATCCCGCTTTGCGGCCCGGGCTAACTCTATGACGCTATTCGCTTGACTGTGAACCCGGCTCGCATATTACGTGGCGCACTTTCCTACGACCGAAGTCGTAGACGGGTCGGTCGTCCGGGTTTGCATGATGGGTGGCAACGCATGACAAAATCCGCAAAAATCGAAAACGGCAACGGCTCACGGAAAGGCGGCCGCGCCGCCGGCAAGCCCGATGCCCGCCATCGCGAGATCACGCTGAGCCCCAGCTACAAACCCAGCGACGACGAGCCGTTCATGAACGAACGGCAGTGCACCTACTTCAGGAACAAGCTGCTCGCCTGGAAGGAGGACATCCTCCGCCAGACCCGCGAGACGCTCATGGGCCTGCACAACGACACCTCCCAGCACGCCGACCTCGCCGACCGCGCGACCTCCGAGACCGACAAGGCCCTCGAGCTCCGGGCGCGCGACCGCCAGCGCAAGCTGATCGGCAAGATCGACGCCGCGATCGCCCGCATCGACGACGGCAGCTACGGTTATTGCGAGGAGACGGGTGAGCCGATCAGCCTGAAGCGGCTCGATGCGCGGCCGATCGCCACGCTGTCGATCGAGGCGCAGGAGCGTCATGAGCGCCGCGAGCGGGTGTTCCGCGAGGATTGAGGCGAAGTGGCGGCAGCCACAAGGCCTTATGCCTCGTATTGCTTAGGAAATGAACTCCCCTCGTCTTGACCGGCCCGGAAAAGACTGCAAGAACGGCGCGTTTTTTCGCACACACCAAACCCTAGGGGGTTACCTTGGCGCGCCAGTCGTACCTGTTCACGAGTGAGTCGGTTTCCGAAGGCCATCCTGACAAGGTGTGCGACCGCATCTCCGACGAGATCGTCGACCTCTTCTACCGCGAAGGCCCCAAGGCGGGCATCGACCCCTGGGCCATCCGCGCCGCTTGCGAAACACTCGCCACGACGAACCAGATCGTCATTGCCGGCGAGACGCGCGGACCGAGTACCGTCACCAACGACTGGATCAGCCACGTCGCCCGCATGGCCGTTCGCGACATCGGTTATGAGCAGGACGGCTTCCACTGGGCCAAGGCCGACGTGAAGGTCCTGCTGCATCCTCAGTCCGCCGACATCGCGCAAGGCGTCGACTCGGGCGGCAACAAGGAAGAAGGCGCGGGCGACCAGGGCATCATGTTCGGCTATGCCACGCGCGACACACCCGAGCTCATGCCGGCCCCGATCTACTATGCGCACAAGATCCTCGAGGATCTCGCCACGGCACGTAAATCCGGCAAGGGCGATGCCGCCAAGCTCGGCCCCGACAGCAAGAGCCAGGTCACGGTCCGCTACGAGGGCGGCAAGCCCGTCGGCGTGACGCAGATCGTCGTCTCACACCAGCACGTCGACGAAACGCTCACGTCGAAGGACGTCCGCGCGATCGTCGAGCCATACGTGCGCAAGACGCTTCCCGATGGCTGGATCGGCAAGGACACGGTCTGGCACATCAACCCGACGGGCAAGTTCTTCATCGGCGGCCCCGACGGCGATGCCGGCCTCACGGGCCGCAAGATCATTGTCGACACCTACGGCGGCGCGGCCCCGCACGGCGGCGGCGCCTTCTCGGGCAAGGACCCGACCAAGGTCGACCGTTCGGCTGCCTATGCGGCGCGCTACCTCGCGAAGAACGTCGTCGCCGCGGGTCTCGCCGATCGCTGCTGCATCCAGGTTTCCTACGCCATCGGCGTCGCCAAGCCGCTCTCGATCTATGTCGATACGTACGGCACGGGCAAGGTGGATGAAGCCAAGCTCGAAGCTGCGCTCGCCCAGGTCATGGACCTCTCGCCGCGCGGTATCCGCAAACATCTCGACCTCAACAAGCCGATCTACGCGCGCACTTCGGCCTATGGCCACTTCGGCCGCAAGCCCGATACCGAGGGCGGCTTCTCCTGGGAGCGCACGGACCTCGCCGACGCGATCAAGAAGGCCGCCGGCTGAGGCCAAGGCTGCAAGCAGCAGACACACGAAGGCCCGGGAGGGAAAAGCCTCCCGGGCCTTTTTCATGTCCACGGATGTCAGGCTGCCTTGTGTGCCCGCATTAACTCGACAAAGCGATCGAAGAGATAATGGCTGTCCTCGGGGCCGGGTGAAGCTTCCGGGTGATGTTGCACGGAGAAGACTGGCTTGTCCTTGAGGCGGATGCCGCAGTTCGTGCCGTCGAAGAGCGAGACGTGTGTCTCCTCGACACTTTGCGGCAGCGTCTCGCGATCGACGGCGAAGCCATGGTTCATCGAGACGATCTCGACCTTGTTGGTCGTGTAGTCCTTCACCGGATGGTTCGCGCCGTGATGCCCCTGGTGCATCTTGTGCGTCTTCGCGCCGACGGCGAGGCCGAGCATCTGATGGCCGAGGCAGATGCCGAACGTCGGCAGGCCAGAGGCGACGAGCTTCTTGATCTCGGGAACGGCATATTTGCCCGTCGCCGCCGGATCGCCCGGGCCATTGGAGAGGAACACGCCATCGGGCTTGCGCGCGAGAATATCCTCGGCCGATGTCTGTGCCGGCACGACCGTCACGCGACAGCCAGCGTTGGCGAGGCAGCGCAGGATGTTGCGCTTGAGGCCGTAGTCGACAGCGACGACGTGGAACTCGGGGTTCTCCTGGCGCGGATAACCCTTGTCCCAGACCCAGCGCATCTCGTCCCAGCCGTAGCTCTGGCCGCTCGTCACTTCGGGCACGAGATCCATGCCGTCGAGCCCCGGCCAGGCGGCGGCCTCCTTCTTGAGCGCCGCGATGTCGAACTTGCCATCGGGACTGTGGGCGATCACCGCATTGGGCATGCCCTGCTCGCGGATGCGCGCGGTGAGTGCACGCGTATCGACCTCGGCGATGGCAATGATGCCGCGCGCCTTCAGCCACTGATCGAGCGTTTCAGCCGCGCGGTAGTTGGAGGGCGCAGAGATGCCCGCACGCAGTACAGCGCCCCGCGCGCCCGTCCGCGCCGCGAGGTTCGACGTCTCCGTATCCTCGACGTTCGTGCCGACATTGCCGATGTGCGGAAAGGTGAAGGTGATGATCTGGCCGGCGTAGGAGGGATCGGTCAGGATCTCCTGGTAGCCCGTCATGGCGGTGTTGAAGCACACCTCGCCGACCGCGGAGCCGACCGCGCCGAGCCCGCGGCCCGAGATGACCGTACCATCAGCGAGCACGAGACGGGCCGTCGCCGGCGGGCGGGCCCAGGCGTCGGTCGTCGCAGTCTTGCTGGCAGTGCTCATGGCATCACCTATGATTTCCGTGCGCGTCGGCGCGCGAGTTGTATTTAGTGTGCGTAGAGGCGGCGCGCCAGTGCGCAACCGCTCCCCAATTGCACACAAAGGCCACTGTCGGCGTTCTGCAAACGCGTGCCTCAGCGCTCAGTACACGCGAGCCTTCGGCTCTCAGTAAACGCGAGCCTTCGGCTCGACGTACTTCATCTCGTTGGTCAGCGTGTAGGTGTGCACCGGACGATAGTCGATGCGCACCTCGCACTTCGCGTCGTCGGCCCAGGTGAGCGAGTGCTTCATCCAGTCCTTGTCGTCGCGATTGGGATAGTCCTCGCGCGCGTGCGCGCCGCGGCTTTCCTTGCGGTTCTCGGCGCTGATCATGGTGACCGCCGCCTGAGCGATCAGGTTGTCGTATTCCAGTGTCTCGATGAGGTCCGAGTTCCAGATCAGCGAGCGATCCGTGACGGCGATGTCGCCCGTCTGCTTCCAGATCTCGACGATATTCTCGGCACCCTCCTTGAGCACGGGGCCGTCGCGGAAGACGGCGCAGTTCGACTGCATGAGCCGCTGCATCTTGTTGCGCAGGCTCGCCGTCGACTGGCCGCCCTTGGCATGGCGGAAGCGGTCGAGGCGCGAGAGCGCGAATTCGCCCGCATCCTTGGGCAGATCCTGGTGAGCGCTGCCGACTTCCGTCGTTTCGGCAGCCTTGATGCCCGCCGCGCGACCGAACACCACGAGATCGATGAGCGAGTTCGAGCCGAGGCGGTTCGCCCCGTGCACGGAGACGCACGCCGCCTCGCCGATGGCCATGAGACCCGGCACGATCTGGTCGGGATTGCCGCCCTTCAGCGTCACGACCTCGCCGTGATAGTTCGTCGGGATGCCACCCATGTTGTAGTGGACGGTCGGCAGCACCGGGATCGGCTCGCGATGCAGATCGACGCCGGC
Organism: Pseudomonadota bacterium; assembly: GCA_963205015.1. Lineage (GTDB taxonomy): Bacteria > Pseudomonadota > Alphaproteobacteria > Rhizobiales > Hyphomicrobiaceae. Next base: position 1,142 of record CAUJKI010000437.1, on the reverse strand, counting down.
GAAGACCTTCGCGCTCTCCGTGATGCCCGGCAGGCGCTCGGCGAGGATCTTCGGGTCGAGGTGGTCAAGGTGCAGGTAGATGTGATCCTTGTGCGGCCCGACGCCGCGCCCCTCGCGGATCTCGACGGTCATCGAGCGCGAGACCACGTCACGCGAGGCGAGATCCTTCACGTGCGGCGCGTAGCGCTCCATGAAGCGCTCGCCGTTGGCGTTCGTCAGATAGCCGCCCTCACCGCGCGAGCCCTCGGTGATGAGGACGCCGGCGCCGTAGATCCCGGTCGGATGGAACTGGACGAACTCCATGTCCTGCAGCGGCAGACCGGCGCGCAGCACCATGGCATTGCCGTCGCCGGTACAGGTGTGCGCGGAGGTGCAGGAGAAGTACGCGCGACCGTAGCCGCCCGTCGCTAGGATGGTCTTTTTGGCTCGGAAACGGTGCACCGAGCCGTCCTCGAGACTGAGCGCAACGACGCCGCGGCAGGCCCCGTCCGCATCCATGATGAGGTCGATAGCAAAGTACTCGATGAAGAACTCCGCCGAGTAGCGCAGCGACTGGCCATAGAGCGTGTGCAGCATCGCGTGACCGGTGCGGTCGGCGGCAGCGCACGTACGTTGCGCGGGTGGCCCCTCGCCGAACTCGGTGGTCATGCCGCCGAACGGTCGCTGGTAGATGCGGCCGTCCTCGGTGCGGCTGAAGGGGACGCCGTAGTGTTCCATCTCGTAGACGGCCTGCGGCGCGTTGCGGCACAGGTACTCGATGGCGTCCTGGTCGCCGAGCCAGTCGGCACCCTTGACGGTGTCGTACATGTGCCAGCGCCAGTCGTCCTTGCCCATGTTGCCGAGCGCGGCGGCGACACCGCCCTGCGCCGCGACCGTATGCGAGCGCGTCGGAAAGACCTTGGTGATGCAGGCCGTCTTGAGACCGGCCTGGGCGCAGCCGAGCGTGGCGCGCAGGCCCGCCCCGCCGGCGCCGACGACGATGACGTCGTAGGTGTGATCGGTGGTGGGATAGGCCTTGCCGTTGATCGCGGGCTTGGCGACACCGTTGGCTTGTGCGTTCATGGTTGTTCCTCAGCCCCCGAATCCCAGCTTCAACACCGACAGAACGCACGTTGCCCCGATCGCGATGGCGAAGAACGTGT
>CAUJKI010000436.1 GCA_963205015.1 Pseudomonadota bacterium | reverse complement strand
GGTCTCGCCGCAATCTTTCTTTTCTGCGTGGTCTGGCAGATTGGACACGAGGCCTACGGCGCCTTCATTCTGCCATCGCCGCTCGCCGCCGCCCGCGCCGTCCTCCAGCTTGCATCCGAGGAAGCGAACTGGCGCACCGCAGCGACGACCGCTGAACGTGCCCTCGAAGGCTTCCTGTTTGCGGCACTCGGCGGCGTCATCGCGGGCATCGTCGCCGGCTATTCCGCCGCGGCCATCCGGCTCGCCCGGCCCCTGATCACGCTCATTCTCGGCGTGCCGCCCATCGCGTGGATCGTGCTCGCCATGATCTGGTTCGGCTCGACGAACGGCATGGTCGTAACGACGGTGACCATCGCCGCGATGCCAGCTGCCTTCATCGGTGCGGCGGAAGGAATCATGACGCGAGACCGCGGGCTCGATGATATGGCGCGCGCGTTCGGCGCCGGCCCCTGGCGGCGCTTCTCGACGCTCGCCGTCCGGCACGTTGCGGCACACGTCTTCCCTGCCCTGGTGTTGACGCTGGGGACTGCATTCAAGGTGGCCGTGATGGCCGAGGTTCTGTCGAACTCAGGCGGCATTGGTGGCGGACTAGCACGCGCGCGCTCGAACCTCGATGTCTCGGAAGCCATGGCCTGGGTCCTGATTGCGGTCGCCGCCTTGATCGCGGTCGAGTATGGCTTCGTTCGTCCGATCCACGCCGAGTTGGAGCGCTGGCGCGAAGCGGCCCGGCCTTGGGGGGTCCGGCGATGACGGCTCTGCGCCTCTCCGGCATCGGTCACGCCTATCTTGGCCGCACCGTGCTCGATCGCGTCGATCTTGCTGTCGGCGCCGGCGAGATCGTTGCGCTCGTTGGTCCGTCGGGCTGTGGCAAGAGCACGCTGATCCACGTGGCAGCCGGCATCGTCCAACCGCTCCGGGGCCACGTCGACATCCGCTACGTGCGGCATGGCATGGTCTTCCAGGAGCCACGACTGATGCCGTGGGCGACAGCGCGAGCAAACATCGCCTATCCGCTGCGCCTCGCCCGTATCGGCCGGAAGGATCGGCGCATGCGCGCAGAAGCAACCGCTCGTCGAGTGTCGCTCGAAGTCGAGGATCTCGACAAGTTTCCCATCGAGCTTTCAGGCGGTATGCGCCAGCGCGTGGCCATCGCGCGCGCGCTCTCCAATCAGCCGGATTTCATCTTCTTCGATGAGCCTTTCACCGCGCTCGATGTCGCATTGAAGCGGCGTATGCAGGATCTCGTCATCAGTGCCTCTCAGGAGGCGAGTTTCGGTGCCTTGTTCGTGACGCATGATTTGTTCGAAGCCGTACGCATCGCCCATCGCATCGCCGTCATGGAGGCCCACGGCCAGGGAATCGTCGGCGAGCGCTGGATCAACGGTGTTCCGGGAGAGCGGACGGACCGGCAGATCTTCGAGATCGTCACGCGCTACCTCGCCGAGGATGGCTTGTTCCGGCACGTCAACGACGTCGATGAGCGAAGGCCACCATGACGGCGATACCGGCATCATCCGATCGCAAGAGCATCCCGCTGCTGACCGTGCTCACGGACGAGGGGCTGCGCCTCTTCTTTCCGCTCGCCGCACTCTATTCAGCAGTATGGCCATTCCTGTGGGTGGTCGTTCTCGGCTTTGACCTGCCGCTTGCGCGCCATGTGCCGCCGACGCTGTGGCATCCGCATGAGATGCTGATTGGTGCCTATGGCGCCGCTCTCCTCGGGTTCGTGACAACCGCCGTCCCGGAATGGACGGATACTGCACGTCCGCAAAAGAACTTCCTGCTGGTCCTGGCTTGCTTGTGGGGCACTGGCCGGAGCGTCGGCGTTCTCGGGTTCGACGCCGTTGGCGCACTCGGCGCGCTCGCCGATGTCGGCTGGCTTGCCGCGCTTCTCGGATACGTTGCGCATGTGAGCTGGCGTCGGCGATCCTGGGATCTGGCCGCGATGCTGCTTTGGTTGTCGATCCTCCTCTCGGCCGAGATCGTAACGCGCGTCGGCTTCCTGAGTGCCGATCTCTCGCGCGCCCCCGAGGGGGTCGCGGCCATCAGCCTGGCGTTCCTCGGGCTTCTCAGCTTCGCGCTGTCACGGATCACCGTGCCTGTCACCAACCGCGTACTCGATCCCAGTGAAGCGACGAGCCCCTACCGACCCCATCCAGGGCGCCAGAACCTTGCCGCTGGGCTCGTGCTGCTGGCCATGGCAGGAGACATCGCGGGCCTTTCCGTCGAAGCGCGCGGCTATCTTGCCCTCGCGGCCGGCGCCGCCTTCCTGGACAGAGCTGGCGAAGCGTTTGTCGGCCGGCAGTTCTTTCGCGCCGAAATCCTATGCCTATTCGGCGCGGCGGCACTTACTGGGCTCGGCCTCATGGTGATTGGTGCGGCCCGGCTCGGCGCGCCCTTCATCGAGTCGTCAGGATGGCATATCGCGTTGATGGGCGGCCTTGGGATGAGCGTCCTGGCCGTCCTGTCGATTGCGGGACTGTTCCATACTGGCCACACGTTTCCCATGCCATGGACGGCGAAGGCGGCATTCGTCCTACTTCTCGCAGCTACGGCGCTGCGTGTCCTGCCGGATTTTGGAATGCTGCCGATGGAGGGCGCGCGTGCGCTGAGCACGGCAGTGTGGGCTGCGGCATTCTTGACCTGGCTCTACGGCTACTGGCCCATACTTTCGGACCCGCGCTCGGTCGGAAGGCAGGCCTGTTGATGGCGCGCGAATAGCCACCCTCCGGCGGCTGACGATGCGGAAATACCGCAGGCCAGATGGACACCACGGACTTGTCATTGGCGTCCCGAGCGCTCCTCTCCTACCTTGGCGAACAGAGATCGTAGTCTCGAACGCCGAGGAGCGATGTATGAAACTGCTCTCGCACGCCCTCCTGATTGGCCTGCTGACGCTTGTCTCGACCGGCGCCAGAGCTGAATTGAGCGTCGGATCGCCCGCGCCGGCCTTCTCCGTTGCCGCCGCACTGGGAGGCAAGGACATCGTATTCGATCTGGCGAAAGCCCTGACCAAGGGTCCTGTGGTCGTCTATTTCTATCCGAAGAGCTTCACATCAGTCTGCACGGAGGAAGCCCGCCTCTTCGCGGAGGCGATGGCGGAATTCGAGACGCTCGGCGCCTCTGTGATCGGTATCTCGACGGATACAGTGGAGACCCAACGCGAGTTTTCGAGATTGGAATGCCGTGACAAGTTCCCGGTCGGCGCCGATCCGGACGGGAAGGTCGTGCGCACCTACGATGCGGCGCGGGGGACAGCCTCTCGTGTCATGGCCAGCCGCACGTCATACGTGATTACGCAAGACGCGAAAATCGGCGCGGTCCTTACGGCCTCGGACGCCGAGAGCCACATCCAGTTCGCCCTCAAAGCCATCCGCGCGTCGAAGGCGAAGAACTGAGGATGAGGTCGCAGCACGGATGACGTTGCAGGCGCGGCGCCGAGGCGGCTCGAATCATCCGCCCTTCTTGGCAATGCGGACCTGGGCACCCTCCACCAGTCCGTCCGGCGGGGTGATGATCACGCGGTCCTCAGCCGCAAGGCCGGTGGCGATCTCGATCTCACGTCCGAGGTCGCGCGCAATCTTGACGCGCTTCAGCGTGACCTTGTCGTCAGAGCCGACAACAGCGACGCGCAGACCGTTCTGATCGAACAGCAACGCGCTGGCTGGGATGTGCAGCGGCTGCACCTCGCGGGAGAGATCGATGCGAACGTTGGCATAGCCACCAGCCAGGAGCAGCCCGCTCTCGTTGCCGACGACGAGCTGCATGCGTGTCGTGCCGGTCTGCACGTCAACGGCCTGCGAGGAGGCTTCGACAGTTGCCTGGAAGTCGCGATCGGGATACTCCGGCACTGAGACGGTCGCTTTCGAGCCGATCTTGATGTTGGGCACGAATGCCTGGGGCACGTTCACATACACGCGGAGCTTGCTGATGTCGGAGATCGTGAACATCGCCGGCGCCGAACTACTGCCGGCATTGATCAATGCACCGACATCGGTCTCGCGCGCGGTAACAATGCCGCCGAAGGGCGCCACCACCTTCTTGTAGCCGGCAAGCGCCTCCAGGCGGTCGACGTTGGCCTGATTCGACTTGACGGAGGCCTGCTTGCTCGCAAGGTCGGCGATGCGCTCGTCCAGATCCTGCTGCGAGATGATCTTGGAATCGGCAAGGCTCTGCCGGCGCTTCAGCGTGGCTTCGGCGAGCTTGGCCGCGGCCTCGGCGTTGAGCAGATCGGCGCGCCCCTGCAAAAGCTGCTGGTCGAGATCCGGAGCTTCGATTTCCGCCAGCACCTGGCCCGCCTTGACCGGCGAGCCGATATCGACCTTCCATTCCTTGAGATAGCCGCTGACGCGGGCGTAGATCGGCGCCCGCGAGAAGGCTTCCAGCCGGCCCGGCAGATTGATGTAGGGGCTGAGTGCCTTCATGCTGGGCGTCGCCACCGCAACGGTCGGCAGCGCCTGGACATCGGTCAGTTCGCGCAGGCGGGCGTTGCCGCGTTCGCGCGAGAGGATGCCGGTGGCGACCACGGCAACGACGGCCGTGGCGGCGATCAGCGCGAACAATCGGAGTTTGCGGAGGTTGAGCGGCTGCGGAGCGTCATCACGCGGCATGCAGGGTCTCCGGATCAGAAGCATCGCCCGCAGGCTGCTTCTTGTGCATCAGGCTGAATACGACAGGCACGAACATCAAAGTGGCGATGGTCGCAAATATCAAGCCGCCGATGACGGCGCGTCCGAGCGGCGCGTTCTGCTCGCCGCCTTCGCCGAGCCCGAGCGCCATCGGCGCCATGCCGATGATCATAGCGAGCGCCGTCATGAGAACCGGACGGAAGCGCACGAATCCCGCTTCCAGCGCCGCAGCGACAGGATCGCCCCCCGCAGCATAGGTCTCGCGCGCGAAGCTGATGACGAGCACGCTGTTGGCGGTCGCGACGCCCATGCACATGATGGCGCCCGTCAGTGCCGGCACCGACATCGTCGTCTCCGTCGTGAATAGCATCCAGACGATGCCGGCCAATGCGGCGGGCAATGCCGAGATGATGACAAAGGGATCGGACCACGATTGGAAGTTGACCACCGTCAGCAGATAGATGAGCACGATGGCGCCGAGCAGGCCGAACAGCAGCCCGCTAAAGGCTCTGTTCATGGTTCGAACCTGACCCAGCAGCACGACTTGGCTGCCCTTCGGCACGCTCGATGCTGTTTCGTCCAAGAGCTGTTGCACGTCCGTTGCCAATGCGCCGAGGTCGCGGCCCTGGGAGGTGGCGTAGATCTGCACGACGGGTTGTATGTTGTACTGGGAGACGACCGCGCTCGTCGCCGTGCGCGTGATGTCGGCGACACCCCCCAGCACGGGCAGCGAGGTCATGCCAGGGGCGGTGATCGGCAGCGTCTGCAGGGCGCTCAGCGAGTCGACCTGATACTGCGGCGTCTGCATCACGATCGGGTAGGAGATGCCATTCTCCGGGTTCAACCAATAGGTCGGCGACACCTGGCCGCTGCCCGCCAGCGTGACCACCATGCTGTTCGTCACGTCGCGTTCTGTGAGGCCGATGTACTGGGCGCGCGTGCGGTCCACATCGACGTTGAATCCCGGATAGGAGCGCGACTGCTGGATGCGCGCGTCGGCGATCCCGGGAATACGCCGCAGCTTGTTGAGCAGCATGTTGGCGTGCTCGAAGTTGGCGGCGAGGTTGGGTCCTCGCACCTGGATGTCGATCGGTGCGGGCGCACCGAAGTTCAGGATCTGGCTGACGATGTCGGCCGGCAGGAAAGCAAAGCTGACGCCCGGAAAGAGAGCCGGCAGCTCCTGGCGCAGCGTCTGCACGTGCTCGGCCGTGGGGCGATGGCCTTCCTTTAGCTTGATCTGGATGTCGGCGTCCTGTGGCCCGATCACGCCGGTGTTGTTGTAGGTCATATTGATGCCACTCACCGGCATGCCGACATTGTCGACCACCGTGCCGAGCTCTTCCGGCGGGATGAGTCGCGTGATCGCCTTCTGCACATCGGCGAAGATGCGGGCGCTCTCCTCCACGCGCGTGCCGACCTGCGCGCGCACATGCATCAGGATCTGGCCGGTATCGACCGAGGGAAAGAAGTTGCGGCCAAGGAATGGCACCAGAAGGAATGAGGCCGCCACCAGGGCGAGAAAAGAGACGACGAAGGACGGTCGATGGCGAAGGGCTGCCTCCAGAAGTGCGCGATAGCTCAAGCGGAAGGCTTCGAACCGGCGCTCGAAGCCACGCTGGAAGCGCACCAGCGGATTGCGCGACGGTGCCGGACCTCCGTGCGCGCCATGATGGGTATCGTGGGGTTGCAGCAGGTACTTGGCGAGGGTGGGCACCAGAGTGCGCGAGAGAATGAACGACCAGATCATGGCGAACATCACCGCTTCGGCCATCGGCACGAACAGGAAGCGCGCGAGGCCGTCCAGGAAGAACATCGGCACGAACACGATGCAGATGCAGAGCAACGACACGAATGCCGGCGTCACGATCTGCTGGGCGCCGTCCATGATGGCCGTCTCGACGTCCTTGCCCTTCTCGAGATGCCAATTGATGTTCTCGATGGTCACCGTCGCATCATCGACCAGGATACCGACAGCCAGCGCCAGACCGCCCAACGTCATGATGTTGAGCGTCTCGCCGATCGCCGAAAGCATGATCAGCGCGCCGAGCACCGACAGCGGAATGGAAATGGCGATGATGACAGTCGAGCGCCAACTGCCCAAGAATAGCAGAATCATGATGCTGGTCAGCGCGGCCGCGATAACGCCTTCGTGCGCGACGCCGCTGATCGCACCGCTGACGAACAGGGACTGATCTCCGATCAGTCCAATGCGCAGCGTGTCAGGTAGCGTGTCCTTCATCTCGATGAGCTTGGCCTTGATGCCGGCGATGATGGCCAGCGTCGATGCCGAGCCGTTCTTCAGCACCTGCAGAAGGACCGAGCGATTGCCCTCGACATGCACGATGCTGGTCTGCGGCGGGTTGCCGTCGCGCACCTGCGCCACGTCGCGCATATATACCGTGGCCCCGTTGACGGACTTGATCGGTATAGCGCCCAGATCCTCCAGGCGACTTGGCGCATTATTGAGCTGGATGGCGTATTCGAAGGCACCGATCTTTTGCGTACCAACCGGAAGGATCAGATTCTGCGCCGCCAGAGCATTCGCGACATCCTGGCCGGACAACCCCCTGGCCTGCATCGCCGCAGAGTCGAGATCGATCTGTATCTGCCGGAACTTGCCGCCGAACGGAAAGGGAATGGCCGCACCGGGAACAGTCACCAGCGGCGTGCGCACGCTGGTCACAGCGAGATCGAACAGCGTCTGCTCGGTCAGGCCTTCACCCGACAGCGCGATCTGCAAGATCGGAACGGTCGAGGCGCTGTAGTTCAGAATGAGTGGCGGCGTCGCGCCCGGAGGCATCTGCTTGATCAGCGTTTGCGAGATCGCGGTGACCTGCGCATTGGCGGTGCGGATGTCGACGCCGGGTTGGAAAAAGATCTTGATGATACCGACGCCATTGTAGGAATTGGCCTCGATATGCTCGATATCGTTGACCGTCGTGGTCAGGGCGCGCTGGAACGGCGTCGAGACTCGGCCCGCCATCTGCTCGGGAGGCAGGCCCGTGTAGGACCACACGACGGCAATCACGGGGATGCGGATGTCGGGAAAGATGTCCGTCGGCGTGCGTAGCGCCGCAAGAGGGCCGACAATCATGAGCAGCAGCGCCATGACGACAAAGGTGTAAGGCCTTGTCAGGGCGATGCGGACAATACCGACCATGCGCGAACGGGTTCCCGTCACTTCTACGCGGCAAAAATGGCCGCGTAACCCTTGCATACTGCGCGCCGCGCTGAGAGGCAGGAAGCGCATATCTGCTCTGCAGTTTCCCCCAATTTTGACACCCGTCTGCGGTTTCGCCAGCCGTCCGACGTCCAATTAGGGGCATATGCGGTAGAACGAATATGAAGCACCGCTCCTCGCGGGCTTCCAGAATGCTTCCCACCTATGCGGGATACCGGCGCCCGGTCTGCAGGCGAAAATCGGATGAGAGCCCATGTCCAAAGCTCCGAACGTCGACATCACATACTGCCGCCTCTGCAATTGGGGCTTGCGCGCTTCATGGATGGCGCAAGAACTTCTATCGACGTTCGCCGAGGAGATTGGGTCGGTGACGCTCACGCCCGACGCGACTGGGGGCGTCTTCGAAGTGCGCATCAATGGCGATCAGGTCTGGTCTCGCAAGGAGACGGGTCGCTTTCCGGAGATCGGCGAATTGAAGCGACTGACGCGCGATCATATCGCGCCGGAAAGATCTCTCGGCCATGTCGACAGGAGGTAGCGCGGGCGGGAGTTGCTGAAGCCGGACTTCGATACGATCGCTTCCCGGGGAGGCGGACATATAGGGTTTGCAAGCGCGGGAGCGATCTCGCGCCTTCGCTGGTTCCCCGCAGATGCGCATCTGCGGGGAACCATTCTCATGCAAGCACCTGTCGCATTCTAGAAGCTCGAGGTGAGCGTGAACCGCGCAGCGCGAGGGGACGCGGGCATGATGTTGTTGTTGCTATGCGCGGTAGCGAAATATTTCTCATCGAAGAGGTTCTCGATGTAGAGCTGGCCGCGCAGATTGTCGGCGAACCTGAAGTACAGGGCAGCGTCCACACGGGTGAAGTCCGGCAGCGTCACGACGTTATCGACGCCGGCGTAGACCTCGGTTTGATGAATGATGCCGAGTCCTGCAGCAAACGAGGGCGTGAACTGGTACTTGTTCCAAAGCGCGAATGTGTTTTCAGGAACGAGAGCAAGCCGATTGCCGACATTGCTTGCGGCGTTCACGACGACGGCATCCTGGTGGCCATAACCAGCGATGATCTGCCATTGGTTAGTGACCTGCCCCGTGAGCGTGAGCTCGAAGCCCTCGGTCTCTGTCTCTCCCGTTTGAATGACCAGCCCGGGAATGGTCGGATGATTCATACGCTGATTGGTACGGTTGAGCCGATAGGCCGCCGCAGTCAGCGACAGGCGAGGTGTGATGTCCCACTTGGCGCCGATTTCGTAGTTGGTGAACTTCTCGGGATCCAGCGTGACCGTCGTGTCATCCAGTGATGCGAACTGATCGCCGGAGTACGGCAGATACGACACGCTGTAACTGGCGTACAGGGCAAGGGTGCTGAACGGCTTGAACACGACGCCGACGCGCGGCGAGACCAGATCGTCGGTGCGTTCACGCTCAGTGCCTGCCCGCCGGTCCAGTGATTCCACACTCACGCGATCATAGCGGACACCGCCGATGATCTGAAAATGCTTACCGAAGTCGATCTGGTCCTGCACGTAAATCGCGGCCACATCGAGAGTCGACTTGGTATTGCCGTCCGTGGGGGACTGCCTGAAGGTCACCGGCGTCCGGTCGACCGGGCTCCAGTATGGCACCGAGATCGACGTG
>CAUJKI010000435.1 GCA_963205015.1 Pseudomonadota bacterium | reverse complement strand
GACCCCGGATCGACGATGACGACCGCCCCGAAAATCACGCCTGAGATGATCGCCGCGCACGGTTTCAAGGGCGACGAGTACGAGCGCCTGCTCGGCATTCTCGGCCGCGAGCCGACGTTCCTGGAGCTCGGCATCTTCTCGGTCATGTGGTCCGAGCACTGCTCGTATAAGTCGAGCCGCTACTGGCTGAGGCAGCTCCCGACCTCGGGACCGAAGGTCATCCAGGGACCGGGCGAGAACGCGGGCGTCGTCGATCTCGGTGACGGTGACTGCGCCGTATTCAAGATGGAGAGCCACAACCACCCGAGCTACATCGAACCCTACCAGGGCGCGGCGACAGGCGTCGGCGGCATCATGCGCGACGTATTCACCATGGGCGCACGGCCGATCGCGAACCTCAACGCGCTGCGTTTCGGCGAGCCCGCGCACCCGAAAACGCGGCACCTCGTGTCCGGCGTCGTCGCGGGCATCGGCGGCTATGGCAACTGCGTCGGCGTGCCGACGGTCGGCGGCGAGACGAACTTCGATCCGGGCTACAACGGCAACATCCTCGTCAACGCGATGTGCATCGGCCTCGCGCGCTCGGACAAGATCTTCTATTCCGCCGCGAAGGGTGTCGGCCTGTCGGTCGTGTATGTCGGCTCGAAGACCGGGCGCGACGGCATCCACGGCGCGACGATGGCGTCGGCCGAGTTCGACGACAAGAGCGCGGAGAAGCGCCCGACCGTGCAGGTCGGCGATCCCTTCACCGAGAAGCTGCTGATCGAGGCCTGCCTCGAGCTGAGGGCGTCGGATGCGATCATCGCGATCCAGGATATGGGCGCGGCGGGCCTAACGTCATCGACCTCGGAAATGGCGGACAAGGGCGGCGTCGGCATCGAGCTCGATCTCGATCATGTGCCCCAGCGCGAGCCGAACATGACGGCCTACGAGATGATGCTCTCGGAAAGCCAGGAGCGGATGCTGATGATCCTCAAGCCCGGCTCGGAAGCAGCGGGCGAGGCGGTCTTCCGCAAGTGGGGCCTTGATTTCGCGATCATCGGCAGGACGACCGACACGGGCCGTATGATCGTCAAGCACAAGGGCAATGTCGAAGCGGATCTCCCCGTCGACAAACTCGCCAACTCGGCGCCGCTCTACCAGCGCCCCTGGGTGCCGACTGTGCCGCCGAAGACCATTCTCGCCGAATGGGTGCCGGCACCGTCAAGCCTGACCGGCACGCTCGAGGAGATGATGGGTGGGCCGCACCTCGCCTCGCGCCGTTGGATCTGGGAGCAGTACGATCATCTGGTCATGGGACAGACCATTGGACGCCCCGGCGGCGATGCGGCCGTCGTCCGCCTGCCCGGCACTAAGAAGGCCATTGCCGCGAGCTGCGATGTGACGCCGCGCTACTGCCTCGCCGATCCGGTCATGGGCACGAAGCAGGCCGTTGTCGAGACGTGGCGCAACCTGACCGCCGTCGGCGCCGACCCGATCGCCATCACGGACAACATGAACTTCGGCAATCCCGAGCGCCCCGAGATCATGGGCCAGTTCGTCGGCTCGGTCGAAGGCATGGGCGAAGCGTGCCGCGCGCTCGGCTATCCGGTCGTGTCCGGCAATGTCTCGCTCTACAACGAGACCAACGGCAAGGGCATTCCGCCGACCCCCGCGATCGGCGGCGTCGGCCTCATTCCGGACTGGTCGAAGACGGCCGACATCAAGCTCAAGCACGACGGCCACTTGCTTCTGCTCATCGGCCGCGAGGAAGGTCATCTCGGCCAGTCGCTCTATCAGTTGCATGTCACGGGGAAGAACGAGGGCGCGCCGCCCCCGATCGATCTCGCCGACGAGATCAAGGCCGGCAATCTCGTGCGCGCGCTCATCCGCGAGGAGAAGGTCTCGGCCGTCCACGACGTGAGCGACGGCGGCCTGCTGGTGGCAGTGGCGGAAATGGCGCTGGCGGGCAATCGCGGGGTCGAGCTCTTCCCCTACGAGGGCAAGCTGCCGCCCCATGCCGTATGGTTCGGCGAGGACCAGGGCCGGTATGTGCTGGCCGCAGCCCCCTCGACGGCCGAGGAGATCGCCGAGCGGGCGCGGCTCCTGGGGCTCGCCGTCCGCATTATCGGCCGGACAGGGGGCGATGCCCTACAACTCAAGGGCGAGGCCGCCCTGCCCCTCGACCGCCTGCGCCGGCGGCACGCGGCCTGGCTGCCCGAGTATATGTCCGGAAAGCGTAATTCCTGACGGCGCTTAGGGCTCGGGGGCGGCCATGGTACTCTGACCGTCCTGGAGTAATGGAGCTGAACGGCCGTGCGCGAGCGACGCCTGCTTCTCATCATCGGCGGTGGCATAGCCGCCTACAAGTGCCTGGAGCTGATCCGGCGCGCGCGTGAGCGCGGCTTCTCCGTGCGCACAGTGATGACGAAGGCGGGGCAGGCCTTCGTGACACCGCTCTCCGTGAGTGCGATCTCCAATGAGCGCGTGCTGACCGAGCTGTTCGACGTCGACGAGGAGCGCGAGATCGGCCACATCCGCCTCTCGCGCGAAGCCGACCTGATCGTCGTCGCACCCGCGACCGCGGACCTCATGGCAAAAATGGCCGGCGGCCACGCCGACGACCTCGCGACCGCCGTCCTGCTCGCGACCGACAAGCCTATCCTCGTCGCACCGGCCATGAACCCGCACATGTGGCAGCACGCGGCCACCCAGCGCAATGTCGCGACGCTCGAAGCGGACGGCATTCACTTCGTGGGCCCGAATGCCGGCGAGATGGCCGAGCGCAACGAGGCCGGTCCTGGGCGCATGGCCGAGCCACACGAGATCCTGGCCGCGATCGAGCGCCTTTGGGGTGACGAGACGGCGGCCAACATCGGGGCCACGGGACCGCTCGCGGGGCGCCACGTGTTGATCACCGCCGGCCCGACGCACGAGCCGATCGACCCGGTGCGCTACATCGCCAACCGCTCGTCCGGCAAGCAAGGATATGCGCTCGCTGCCGCCGCGCGCGCGCTCGGCGCCCGCGTGACGCTCGTCTCGGGGCCGACCGATCTGCCGATCCCGCACGGCGTGTTCGTTTCGCGGGTCGAATCCGCACGCGAGATGCTCGCCACCGTCGAGGCAGCCCTGCCGGCCGATGTCGGGATATTCACCGCCGCCGTTGCAGACTGGCGCGTCGCCGAGGCGAGCGGTCAGAAGATCAAGAAGGATGGGAAGCAGGCGACGCCAACACTCACGCTCGTCGAGAACCCGGACATCCTGAAGACCGTGGGGCACGCCAAGGCCGGCCGGCGCCCGCCGCTTGTCGTCGGCTTCGCCGCCGAGACGGAGAACGTGCTCGAGAACGCAAGGAAGAAGCGCAAGAGCAAGGCCGCGGACTGGATCGTCGCCAATGACGTATCGCCTGCGACGGGCATCATGGGCGGCGACCGCAATGCCGTACACATCGTGAGCGGCGAAGGCGTCGAAAGCTGGCCGGACATGGACAAGGGCGATGTCGCGCGCCGTCTCATGGAACGCGTGGCGACGTGGCTCGCCGAGAACACGGGCGAAGCCTGAGCGCGGGGCACAACTTCAGCGGGGGTGGAAATGGCGAAAGTTACGATCGAGGTTCTGCGCCTGCCGCACGCCGAGGGGCTGGATCTGCCGGCCTATCAGTCGTCAGGCGCCGCGGGGCTCGATCTTGTCGCAGCCGTGCCAGACGACGCGCCGATGGAGTTGGCGCCTGGCGCACGCAAGCTCCTGCCGACCGGCCTCGTGCTGCAGATTCCGGAAGGTTATGAGGTACAGGTTCGCCCGCGCTCGGGCCTTGCCATCCGCCATGGCATCACGCTGCTCAACTCGCCGGGCACGATCGATAGCGACTACCGCGGCGAGGTCATG
>CAUJKI010000434.1 GCA_963205015.1 Pseudomonadota bacterium | reverse complement strand
TGGTCCAGGGCTCGGACACCAGGGCCGCCTTCGATACGCCCCTCGTCGCCAATCGCATCGGACCTGAGCTCGATGCGGTGGAGTTGGTGATTCTGGGTCACGTGCACGAGGATCACATGGCCGGGCTGCATCTGCTGCCGGAAGCCGCAGTGCACGTGCACGAAGCCGATCTCGAGGCTGCACGCAGTTGGGATGGGATGGTTGCAGCCTATGGCACCAGCCCTGCGTATCGGTCGAAAATGCTAGCCAAGCTTCAGCGCGACTTTTTCTACGTACCGCGGTCCGATGCAGCGGGCTATTCGGATGGCGCGACCTGGGAGCTGGGCCGAGTCCGGGTGCGTGCCTTTCATATGCCCGGTCATACCGCCGGCCACTCGGTGCTGCTGATCGAACCCGAGGGCGTGGCATTCCTCGGCGATATCGACCTCAGCGGCTTCGGTCCCTACTACGGTGATGCGTCCTCGAGCCTCAGCGACTTTCGTCGTACACTGGCGAGGCTGCCGGAAATCCCCGCCAAGGTGTGGGTCACTTCGCATCACCGCGGCGTCTACACGGAGCGCGAGCACTTCCTGCGTGATTTGGCTGCATACGCTACCAAACTCGACGAGCGCGAACGGCGCCTGCTGGAACTGCTGCGTGCGTCACCAAGGACCCTCGAGGAGCTGGTCGAGGCCAGGTTACTTTACCCGCCGGACTATCATGAGCTGTGGGTGGTCGACTCCGAAACCCGCACCATCTCGCAGCATCTTGCCGAGCTCGTCGATGGCGGGCGGATACACGTAGATGAAAAGGGGGCCTACCACCCGAGTTGATCTCAGCCTTCCTTGGCGCGCCTCCCGCTACGCAAAAACGCAATCAACAAGCGGTTACGATCAGCAAACACTTCACTTAGGCTAGTGAGCCGCTGAAAGCTCCTAACGAGGGAGGCCCGAAGCAAGATTGAGGCGAACTGGATCTGTGTAAGCTATTGCTTCTATTGCTCGGAGCGGCGCGCTTCGAACTCGCCTCCTCGGTTCCCGAAGTGACCAACGCGCGCCGTGCGGCGGCTAGGAACTCCTCAGGGCGTCTCATAGGCAAGGCTCCCCGAAGGACGCGTTTGCGTTCTTAAGCTGGGCTTCCCAATCGGCTAACGTGTCGTAGAGAGGGTTCGAACTTTCTCCCATCCTCTCCGCCAAAGATATGATATAAACATCTGATTAGTAAAATCAATTTTCTTTGGCCCTCGCGCTAATCCCACCATTGATCCCACCAGTCGCCGCAGGCTGCTCCCTCACTGTTGGCTCGCGGCCGGGCGCGAGAGAGATTACCTCTCGATCGTGAAGGCGGGTGATTGCACGAGTGCCCCAAATCACGAGACAAGGACGACCTCGTGGTTCGTCCGCAAGAGGGATTGATGCGGGGGAGAGGACAGAGAGGGCCGCGCCGGCGCGATCCCGGTTGGACGACGTCTGCAGAGCTTGACGCCGCGCTAGCTCCGTTCAGCCGCCCGGACCCGCGCACAAATATTCGACCTGCCAGCTACATTTATCGTCCGGGAAGGCTCGGTCGGCAGCCTCCGCTTTCATCGGATGGACTTCGCGCCGACGGCACGCCCGGCGCTGCTGAACCTGCTCGATCTCGACGAGGCGAGTGGCGACGAAGCGCTTGAGTGGCTTGCCGATGAGATGCGGTGGGTGTCTCGAGAACTCCTCGGACAAGCTCGAGGATACACTCACCCTGAGCTGACCGCCGCGCTTCGCGCGCTCGCGAGGCTCCATCCCGACGAGGCCCTGCCCGTCGTTCCGGAGAACTTCCTGCGAGCAGTAGGCTCGAGCGAACGGCATCGACAGAAGGGGAACTTACTGCCGCCAGGCGCCGTTCAGCGCCCCGAAGACATCGCGCATGATCCTGAGTTCGCCTGCGAAAGTTGGTCTCAACCGACCGGCACCGCTGAACTGGCTCACCTCGCCGACGGGCTCCTACGCGCTGTTCGGCGTCGTCAGCCGGGCAATTGGGAGCTGTTGGCCAGACGGCGGCGGTGGAACCCGCTGAGGCAGGGGACCACCGATTGCTCTGCTCGCCTGTGGGTCGAAGTGCTGAAGCGACAGCCCCGCACGACAAAGGGCCTCCTCGCCTTCACGGTCCAACTGCTCACGCTCGTCGATCCGAGCTTTCCACGCTCGCCCGACAAGGGACTGGTCGAAAGCATTCGCGCTCGCCTCACGCAGGCGATCGCGCGCTTCCGCACGTGATCGGCGTTCGAAGCGGTCCGCACTCTCGCCACAATTTGATTTGCGCGTCTCTGGTTGATCGATCGCCGCCCTGAGCGGACTCTGACTCCACGTTGAGCCTGGAGATTCGCTGTGGCGCCAGAAGACGACAACAAGCTGCCTGACCGCGTCCTTCGCATCGCCGAGGTCGAGGACATGGTCGGCATGTCCGAAGCGACGATCTGGCGGGCAATCCAGACTGGCCAGTTTCCTCCGGCATTGAGGCTCTCAGCCCGCTGCCGCGGATGGCGGTTGTCTGATCTGCTCTCCTGGCTCGCGACCCGGCCGCCGGCGCAGCCGCCGTAGCAACCGCGCACGTGGACGCTCACCACCTACGGCGACAGTCATTCATCGCGCTCTTCCAATTCCAGCCATCGCTCACGCTCATGAACGACGCCGATGCCTCGGCGCCGGGTGGTCGCAGCTTGCCGCTGCGCGCCTCGGCGGCCGTTCGAAGCCACAGCCAACGCATCGCATCACTCGCCCCGAACCGCTCCGGTGCCGGCCGCTCGTACGCGCGGAGGGGCGCATGAGATCAGCCGGTCGCGCGTCGCGCAAGAAGAAGCGCGTCACTGGTCCGCGTGCCGAGCCACCGTTCGAGCGGTCCGCCGGGGAGGCTGCGCCAGGGGACGAGACGCGCGTCAAGTATGCCTGGCCTGGCGATCCGAACTATCTCGACGCCGGCTTCCACCCGGCCCTTGAGCCCGGTGAGACATGGGCGCAGGCACGCCGCAAGCAGGTTGAAGCGATCAAGGCGGCCGAGGCGCGTACAGGCAGGCAGACCGACGCCAAGAGGTCGGGACGGCATGGCAGTGTGCCATATCAAGGTAACAGCGCACTTGGGGCACCCGAGGCGCCGTCAAGGATTGCCCGGAAACGCGCGAAAGCAAAGCGACCCGTTTCAACGACCTCTGAGATCCTCCGAGGCTCGGGCATGAGCCTCCGGCAGGCCTTCCCCGAGTTGGTTCCGTCGCGGCCGTTCTGCGCCAATGATTTCGCCGAGGGTATCAGGATCCGTCCGCGGGGGCAGGCGCTGCGGCACTTGCATGTGCAGTTCAACCATCCGAAGTTCATCCGTTGGCTCCTGCTCGATCTCGACCGAGCGGATGCGTACTTCCGCGACGAGGATGCGTTGCTGCCCGCGTTCAATGTGCTGATACGCAACCCCGCCAACGGTCACGCGCACGCGGCCTATGTACTCGATGTGCCTGTCGCGGCGCATGACGCGGCACGCCAGAAGCCACTCAAGCTTCTGGCCGCCGTCGAACGCGGGCTGGTGCGCCGCCTAGCTGCGGATCGAGCCTATTCGGGCCTCCTGGCGAAGAACCCGCTCCACCGCATTGGAAGGTCGAGTGGCGCCGCAAAGAACCGTACTCATTGGAAGAACTCACAGGCTGGCTCTCGCAGGAAGATATGCGTCCAGAGCCTGAGCACGAAAGCTCGGGCCACGGACGAAACTGTGCGCTCTTCGACCAGCTGCGCGGGCTCGCCTATCGAGAGGTGCTGCCATTCAAACGAGCCGGCGGATCGGCAGAAGCCTAGCGCGCCCGCCTCTCGAAAGCAGCCGCGAACACCAACAGCGGTTTCGCTGAACCCCTGGGCACAGCTGAGGTGCGCGGCATCGCGAAATCCGTCGCGAAATGGACATGGAACAGCTTTTCTGCTGCGCGCTTCTCAGCTATCCAAGCCGAGCGAGCGAAGAAGCGCTGGCAGGGGCACAAGGCTGAGAGCGCGATAAAGCCATGGCTCGAAATGGGCATCAGCGAGCGCACGTATTATCGAAGGAAGAAGGACGGCAAAGTGACCGTCAGCTAAGGTTTATCGTGCGTTCGGAGTCGAGTTTGAAGTTGCTCGCGAGGGCCTTGAATACCTCCCACATGTCGCCGAGATCGACCATACGGTCCTTACGATGCGGCACGATGTGGGTCGTAAAGATCTTGATGGTCGGATAGCCGGCCTGGATGGCCTCGCCCAGTCCGTGGACTACGGTGTCCGCTGGATCGGCCTGTAGCATCAGATGGTAGGCCCAGTCACACGCCGCCTTACCCTTGAACTGGGCGTCGCGCACCGCGATCCCGTCCTCGATGGGGCCGGCCGAGCTTATGTGGGCGAAATCGGCGAGCGTCGTCGTGCCACCATAGAACGCCGCCATGCCGACGCGTCGGCCGGTGCGTGAGTACGTCTCTCCCGTCGGCAGCACGAAGGGATGAGCATGTGCATGTGGGGATCGATGCCACTTGGCATCACGATGCGGCCCTCGCATCGATCACGCTCCCGGCCGTCAGCGGGTCGAGAACGCCCGCACCGGCGACCACCGCAAGCGGCTCGGCCGCCGCTGCAAGCGACGGCCGTCGTGATCTCAATCCGCCGGCTCAAGGTTTCCAGGCATCGGCTTTCTTGATCACGTCCTCGGTCGAGAAGCGATTATAGTCGGCCGTAAACTTGTTTGTGTAGAAGCGCTCGATCTTGGGCACCTGTGCGGGAAGGATGCCGCCGCCAACCGCGAACTTGTTCCAGGCTTCGACGTCCTTTGGATTGTAGGAGCCCCAGCCATGCGCGGTCTGGTCCGGCGTGACAAGCAACGTCATCCGCCCTTTCAGGATCGCAAGCTCCGTCTCGAGCTGTTTGTCTTCGGCGACGCCGGCCGCACGCGTCGCGGGGAATTGCTTCCACATCATACGGATGCACGCCTCGGGGCGTTCCTTGGAAACCACCATGCCCTTCGCCAGCGCCCGCCCGAACCCCGTGATGAGGTCGCCACGCTCATCCACCGTGGAGCGGGTCGCGAAGAACTGCGTTGAAAAAAGCTTATCCTGCTCCGGCCCGACGAAGTAGCGCAGCTTCGCGCCCATCTGCTGCTCCATCTGGATGTAGTACTGGTCCGAGATCGCGAGCGCGTCCACGTGACCGCTGCGCATCGCCTGCAGCGCCTGCGCGCCGACCCCGACCGACAGGTAGGTAAGATCGGTCTTGGGATTGAGGCCGGCCTCGGCGAGTACGCCGTTCGTCAAAAGGATGTTGCCGCTCGCGAGGCTCTGCGCGCCGATCTTTTTGCCCTTGAAGTCGGTAAGCGACTTGATCGGGCTCTCGTCGAGAACGGCGATGCTCCCTGTCGGACGGCGGATGAAATTGAAGACCATCACCACATCTTTGTCTTGAGCGAACGCCTGCAGCAGCGGTTCGGGCGTTCCCCCGCCGATATCGATGCGGCCCGCCATCACGGCCTGCAGCACGGTGGCGCTACCCGGAATCTGCTGGGTTTTGATGTCGATCTTCTCCTCGGCGAAGAAGCCGAGCTGCATGGCGGCGGGGAACATGCAGTAGGATCCGGTCATCGTTGCATTGGGAAGGCCCACCGAGAGCGGGCGCAGCTCCTGAGCCGACGTCGGTACAATTGAAAGAACAGTGCTGATCGCCGCAAAACCTGCGGCGTACGTCAGACGGCGAGCGGAGGAAAAGAAACTTGTGCGGCGACGGCCAGTCAACGTACTCATAGTGCACCTCCCGATATGTACCAAGGTAACTCTAAATACAATATATGAGCGCTCCGGAGCTTGGCAATCGAGTCCCGCGCCCTCGATGAGCGTTTGCACGTCGATCTGCACGATAAGCCGGCGAATTCGTCACTTTCAGTTCTCTCGGGCGCTCGGCTGGCGCGCGATGGGGTCGTCGAAGATTGTATCAAGGCGGATATTGGAACAATCAGATTGCGCCACGCAGAGCAAGATGCAAAGCTGTGTGACGTGCAAGCCTCGGGTGGCGCCGCGACGTTCCGGCAGTGCCCGGGAATGCCTGAGGAAAGGCGCGCAATGCCTGAGCCGTTCGAACTCAGTGCCTCGGAGGCGCGCCGCAAGATTGCCGATGGCAGTCTCACGAGCGAGATCCTCACGGCCTCCTGCCTGGAGCGCATCAAGGAGCGGGAGCCATCCGTTCAGGCCTGGGCATTCATTTCACCGCGGGGCGCCATCGAAGAAGCGCGGCGGCGCGATCGCGAACCGTCACGCGGCCTGCTGCACGGCCTCCCGATCGGCGTGAAGGACATCATCGACACCGCCGACATGGCGACGGCCTATGGCTCGCCGATCTACCGCGATCATCGGCCGGCGGGTGACGCCGCGTGCGTCATACGCGCGCGTACCGCGGGAGCTGTCGTGCTTGGCAAGACGCATACGACCGAGTTCGCCTGGGTTCACCCGACGGTCACGCGCAATCCTCACAATCCCGAGCACACGCCCGGCGGATCGTCGAGCGGTTCGGCGGCCGGCGTTGCCGACCTCATGATGCCACTCGCATTCGCGACACAGACCGGCGGATCGACGCTCCGGCCGGCGTCATTCTGCGGCATCGTAGGCTTCAAGCCGACATTCGATCGATACGATACGCGCGGCATGAAGCCGCTCGCGCCGGCGACGGACACGATCGGTCTGCACGCGCGTTTGGTTACGGACGTGGCGTTGTTCGACGCCGCATTGAGTGGTGAAAATGAGGCGACTCTTGAGCCGCTTCCTCCGCGTCGCATCGGACTGTGCCGCACCCCGATGTGGTCATCCGCAGAGCCTGCAACAGTGGTCGCACTGTCGGACGCGGCAACCGCGCTTGCCGCTGAAGGCACCGAGATTGTCGATGTCGAAGCGGAAGAGTTGGGGGTGCTTGCCGAACTGAACCTGCTGTTGATGCGTGGCCAGGCAGCGCGCACGTTGGCATGGGAATATGCCGATCGCCGTGATGAGATCAGCAAGGCGGCGCGTGATCTCATTGCCCGTGGAGCGGAGCTGTCCTCAGCGGAGCTGCGCGACGCCGAAGCTGAGCAGCGCCGGCATATTGCCGGCATCGATCACCTGCTCGCCGACTACGACGTCATCCTGACGCCGAGCGCGCCAGGCGAGGCGCCGCGAGGTCTCGCGTGGGCCGGCAACTCGGTCTTCAACCGCGCATGGACCACATGCCACGTGCCATGCATCACGCTTCCGACCGCACGCGGGCCAAGCGGATTACCGGTCGGCATCCAGCTCGTCGGTCGGCGTGGTGCGGATCGGAAGCTGCTTGCTCATGCGCTCTGGGCCGAGCAGCGGCTCACGTGACGGGAAATCACGAGCACCGAATTCGGTCAGTCACGAAAGGGCGAGCTCAATGACATGCCGTGTACGCGCTCGGAGAGTTGCTGAAGCGCTCGCAGCCAATGATCGAGCTCTACAAGATCCGGTCGCCCCGGGCTGGTCGGACTGGCTCGCCCAGCAGGGAACACCGTTCCGCGATTAGCTGACGCAGCGAGCCCATGTCGGAGCGTTCAGCGGTTCGGCGTCCCAATTTCCGATCCCGGAACGATGCCGGGAGGCAGTTTGGCGCAATACTCCGCAATTCCGCCCGGCGTGGTTATCCAAAGATCGCCACGACGCTTGAGGATTTCGTCGAGTGCCCATCTCAGCGCGGCCATGCGAAACGGCTGGCCAAAGATGAAGGGATGGAACACGACGCTGTAGACGAGCGGGCGTTTGGCGGAGAGCCGCAACATCTCCGTGAACTGGTCGATCATCATCTGCGCGAATTCGCGCGCGCTGTGCTGGCGGAACACGATCGCCGGCGAATCGTTGAGCTCGACCGGATAGGGCACCGAAAGGATCGGGCCGCTGCGCGTGCGCATCCAGAATGGCTGATCGTCGGCCGGCCAGTCCATGACATACGTGTAGCCTGCCTCTTTCAGTAGATCGAGCGTGCAGTTGGACTGGGCCATGTAAGGTCCGAGCCAGCCATGCACCGGCTTTCCCGACAGGCGCGCGATCACCTCGGTGCACTCCGCAATCAGCTGTGCTTCGTCCGCCTCCCAAAGGATGTCCTGCCGTTCGGCGTTGGTGCGACCATGCCCGATGTACTCGTCGCCGCGGGCGTTGAGGCGCTCGACGATCTCGGGATAGGCTTCGATCGCTGCGGAGTTGACGTTGTGCGATCCCGGGAGCCGGTATTCGTCGAGCAGATCGCAATAGTTGAAGATACCGACGCGATTGCCGTAGTCGCGCCAGGCATAGTTGCGCTGCCCTTGTGGTGCGGTACCCGTCGCCGGATCGCTTCCGAGGCCCGTCTTGAAGGCGAACGACTCGATGTTGTTGCAGAAGGCGACGGCGAGGCGCGCTCCGTTTGGCCACTCGTAGGTCGGGCGCTTCGTGATGGCACTGTAATCGTAGCGGCCGTGCTCGGGAAGTTTCATGGGCAGCTCCTGGAAGGCTCGTCGACAACTTACCAGCCCCCAAAGATGGCCGGCGCGCGTTTAGTTGAGCTGCCGTGGGCCAACTGGCAAGTCGTTGATGCCTACATCCGACGCCAGCTTCATGAGCTCCGTCAGGGTCGTCCTCGGAATCATCAGGCCGTCCTGGCGATTCTTGCTTTCATTCACCACCTCGATCTCGCCGGGATAGAAGACCTCCGCGTATCCAGGCGCCACCGGCGTCGCCTTCAGCGTGGCGACGAGCTGCTCCATACGTGCGCCGAACTCCTGGAGAGGCATAAAGCGCTCGACGTCGAGTGCGATCACGAGATGTCCGCAACCGCTGCGCTCCTTCGCTCCGTGGGGGCCGGTCACGCCTGTCGAGAAGTTGCTGCCGGTAAGAACGCCCGAGAGCACGTCGATCATGGTCGAGATCGCGTAGCCCTTGTGCTCAGCCATCGGCAGAATCAAACCGGAAAGCGCCTCGACAGGATCGATCGTCGGCTCGCCGGAACTGTTCAGTGCCCAGCCCGCGGGCAGCGGTTCGTTGCGCTGCTTGGCGACGTGAATCTTGCCGCGCGCCACGATGGTGTTGGAGATGTCGAGCACCATCGGCGAATGGCGGCCGGCCGGAGCGGAAATCGACCAGGGGTTGTTGCCGACGGCCATCTTGCGGCCGCCCCACGGCGCCATCGAGGGGCTGGAATTCGTCGTCATGAGCGCGACGCACCCTTCGGCCGCCGCCATCCGCGTGAAGTACTGCGCGGTGCCGAAGTGATTGGAGTTGCGCACCGCGACCACGCCGACGCCGTGCACCTTGGCACGGCTCAGCGCGTCGCGCATCGCGCGGTTCGCAATCACCTGGCCGACACCGTCGTGTCCGTCGAGAATGGCGAGTGCCCCGCCGTCCATGACCGACGTGATGTTAGTCACCGATTTCGTGACGCCGGCCTTGAGACGCCGTGCATACCACGACAACCGCATGATGCCGTGAGACTGGTGGCCCCAGAGATCGGCCATGACGAGGCTGTGCGAGACCAACCGCGCATCATCCTCAGGGACCCCATGGGCGATCAGGATGGCGGTTCCCACCTCCTCGAGAACGCCCGGGTCCTTCAATTTTTCGAAGTCAGGCAAGGAATTCTCCGTTTGCGTCCATCGCCAAACCGCCCGACGCATTGCGCGCCCACACGCGGCACGCCGCACCATCAATCGTACCCTGGACTTCGAACGGTGCCGTATCGTAGAGCGGCGAGATGGCGCGGAAAGAAAACTTGGCAAGCTGCCTGTTCTTCGCTTGCCGCCGCACCGTGTCGAGCAGGAAGCTCGCGATGAGTGGACCATGCACAAGGAGGCCCGGATACTTCTCCACCTGCGTCGTATACGGGTGGTCGAAGTGAATCCGGTGCGCGTTGAAGGTCAGTGCCGAGAAGCGGAACAGCAATACCGGGTCCGGCGCGACCGTGCGCGTCCAGTGCGCGCCGTCCGGGGCTTTCGGCGGCGCCGCAGGCGTGGCGCCGGGCGACGGCGGCTTGCGGAACACGACATCCTGCTCCTCCGCCATGCAGAGGCCGTGAGCGTCACTGATTTCGTGACGGGTGGTGACGATGATCAGACGGCCGGAGCGCCCTTCCTTCACCTCGACATTGGCGATCGTCGATTTCCGCTCGAATGCCGTGCCCACCAGCATCGGGCGCGTCCATGACACGCGGCCGCCGGCCCACATGCGGCCCATATCCTTCACTGGCGGCAGAAAGCCGCCGCCCTTCGGCAACCCGTCCGGAGCAAGCTCGCTGACCGGCAGAAAGGTCGTGAACATCATCCAATGCCAGCCAGGGGGCAATGGCGCACCTTCCCCCGTCGGCAGGTCATCGACGCCGAGCGTGGCAGCCATCGATGTCACCGAGCGCGCGTCGAGGGTTTGCTTGAGGGTCTGCGTACGCCCGACCCAGGCCTTGAGCGTCGCGACGCCCTGTTCTGCTTCATTCATGTCGACTTGTCCTACAGGCTGATGAGCGATGCGCTGCCGGTCGCGATGATCTTGTCGCGCGCGTCCTTCACGACTGCTTCCGCAAATGAAATTCTGCGTCCGAGATGCGTAACGCGGCCCATGCATTTGACGTCGCCCGACTCGCTCGTCAGCGGGCGCACGAAGCTCACCTTCAGGTCGACCGACGTGATGCGCGCCCCAACCGGCTGGCAGCTCCGCACCGAGAGTGCCGTCGCCGTATCGATCAGCGTTGCCAGATAGCCGCCGTGTACGACTCCAGCCGGATTGTACAGATGCTCGCCGGAGACGCCTTCGAGCGTGACCTCGCCTTCCACTGCGCTCGCCACTCGAAAGCCGAGCAACTCGAATATGGGTGGGTTCGGCAGTTTGCGCTCCGCGAGCTCGATCAGGAACTCGAGGCCGGATTTTGTTTCGTAGGATGGGCGGTAGACCTCGATATCTTCCCAGGCCACCCGCCGTTCACGCACGCTCATGATCATCTTCTTTCGCAGCAGGTTGCCACCGCGACATTCCTCGGCGCGGATGTCGCGGTGGCACGGTTCACCGATCTACTTCTTGGCGCCACCCTTCAATCTCTCGTCGAGCTTGAAGATGCGGTAGGCGTTGTCGCGCAAGACCTTGCGCAGCGGCCCCGGGCGGAAGTTGTGAAGATGGATCTCATCCATCGCCCGCTCCGGATCGATCACCGGCCAATCGCTGCCGAAGATGACCTTGTCCTGCCCGAAGGTGTTGGCGTAGTGGACAAT